>CAWUIX010000309.1:0-4072 GCA_963922395.1 uncultured Rhodobacterales bacterium
ACTATGACACCTGGTTGCCCGCTGCCTAAGGCTCAGGCCATCCGCTCCAGAAAGATCGTCAGGAAAAGCCCAAGGAGTGCAAAGGCGATGCCGAACCCGGCGGCGTATTGCGCGATATCCGCGGGTTTCCCTTCGCGACGTTTTGCGAGCCACCCGCCATAGGCGCCGCCCAAGAGAAAACCAGCCACCACGATCATGAGCGCGGCGCCCGTTGCGGCGGCAGGGTCGCGATCTCACCGAGCCGGGCGCGAACCTCCGTGTCCGAGCCGAACCCGTAGCGCGCCCAGCCGAGCGCTTCCATGCGGACCTCTTCCGCGGCGGCCTCACGGCCGTCGAAGGCGAGCGCCTCTGCCTTAACCATCAGAAGGGTGGAAAGCAGTGCCGCGTTTTCGGCCTGTGCGACCGGAGGCGTGTTCCGATCAACGATGTCGATGGCGATCTGGGACTGACCGGCGGAGAGGGCGAAGGCCGCGAGTTGCATGGCAACATGGGCGGCGTGAAGGTCTGTGGCCGTGTCCTGGCGGTACACGGACCCCGATTGCAGAAAGGCCGCCATGGCGAGTTCTGGTTCCGCCACGATCGACAGGCGACCGAGGGCATAAAGCGAGAAGCCGGCTCGCGTGTCGTTCCAGCCTTGCGCCTGCGCGATCTCGACCGCCTCGCGGGCCGCAAGGCGGCGCCGGTTGGGTGAGGTGCGTGGGCCGAGGGCGGTTTCAATCGCGTCAATCCATGGGCGCGGAGTGATATCGCCAGCTGAATCCCGCGAGTTGCGCCCTGCCGGGTTGAGCCGGTTCAGGATGGCGGGCAAGCGCGCTGCAACCTCTTCCCGGCTCATGCCGGAGCGGAGCGACGGATCGTAGAGGGCTTCGAGCACGAGCATGTCGAAACCGGTCAGGACCGTGTGGAAATTGTCGTCGTTGAAGACGGAATCGGACAGGCGGTAGAGGTCATTCAATGGCCCTATGGCCTGGGCCAGTTCCTCATGCAGGCAATCGCGGATCTCTTGCGGGCTGACATCGCCGGGCAGGAAGATCGCCATCCGCTCGCGTTCTTCGAGCGTCGTCCAGTCAAGGAGGGGCGACCGCCGGTTGCGACGAAACTCGTTCCATGAGGTCAGGCGGGGTACGACAAAGCAGGCGGCTTGCGGGACCGCGCGCTGGAGCTCTTCCTGAGGCAGGACCTGGATCGTGATCGCGGCCTCGCTGGATGCGGGAACGCGAGAGATCTCAATGCCCGCTTCGCGGCGCATGCGGTTGATCAGGCGATCCAAGTCGCGTTCCAGGTAGGAGGGCGCACGCCCGGTCACGCGAACCGTGATTGGGCCCTCAAATCGCGTAAGCACCGGCAAGGGGCGCCCGCTTTCGAGCATGAACGTCAGATCGAGAATGTCATTCGCGATAGAGCGGTTCGATCGGGTCGGACGATTCACCGATGTCGAGCCAAACTGCTTCATCGGCGGGAGGTCAAACACCTCCGGCGCGCGCCGTTCCACGGGCAAGTCGTCTTGGGGTGTGGCGCAGGCCGTGAGCACGACCAATGCGAGGAGGGACTGCGCGCGGATCTTAGGGGGCGATGGTACTTGATGAAGGGGGTGACGCGGCCGATCCGGTCATAGAGCTGTCGCGCCGTGGTGTTGAAGTCCTGTGTGAGCCAGTAGACGGCCGGATTGCCCGCAGCATCCGCGGCCGCATAGACCGCTTCGATCAGGGCGCGTCCGGCACCGGTTCCACGGATTTCCGGGTCGACGTAAAGATCCTGCAGGTAACAGACATTTTCGACCCGCCAGCCATGGCGATGAAAGATGTAATGTGCGAGACCTATGGGTTCGCCGTCCACCTCGGCGATGAGGCAATGAAAGTCCTGCGGATCGTCGCCCAAGAGCCGCTCGAAATAGGTCGCATATACCTCTTCCGGTCTCTCGGTTTCATAAAACGCGAGATAGGCGCGCCAGAGCCGGCGCCACGCAGCCTCATCGGCGCGTGTCAGAGGGCGGACCAGGGTCATATGCGTAAGATAGGCGGCGTTCGGGTGGGCGGAAGACCTGTGTGTTGCGCGTCACCTCAATGTGTCGCCGCAAGGCCTGACCTGGCAAGGCGCATCATTTGATTCGCTGAAGCGTGTTCCCCGGGCGCCGCACCTAGCCGCGGCCGCGATTCATAAAGGCGAGACGCTCAAATAAGTGCACATCCTGCTCGTTCTTGAGAAGCGCGCCGTGCAGGCGGGGCAGAAGGGACCCGCCGTCCACTTTCAGGTCTTCGGCGTCCAGATCTTCAGCGAGAAGCAGCTTTAGCCAGTCGAGCACCTCGGATGTAGACGGCTTTTTCTTTAGGCCCTGCACGTCGCGGACCTCGAAAAACTGGGTCAGGGCAGCCGACAGGAGGCGTGGTTTGATGTCGGGGAAGTGCACGCGAACGATGGCTTCCATCGTCTCGGCATCCGGGAATCGGATAAAGTGAAAGAAACACCTGCGCAGGAACGCGTCTGGCAACTCCTTTTCATTGTTCGAAGTGATGATGACGATCGGGCGATGGACAGCACTCACCATTTCGCCAGTCTCGTAAACGTGGAACTCCATTCGGTCGAGCTCTTGCAGAAGGTCGTTTGGAAACTCGATGTCGGCCTTGTCGATCTCATCGATCAGCAGGACCGTCTTCTGAGGTGCCTCAAAGGCCTGCCAGAGCTTGCCCTTGCGGATGTAGTTGCGAACGTCGTGGACGCGTTCGTCGCCCAGCTGGCTGTCCCGCAGGCGCGAGACGGCATCGTATTCGTAAAGGCCTTGCTGCGCGCGCGTGGTGGACTTTACGTGCCACTCGATTAGGTCCAGTCCCAAAGACTGTGCAACTTGACGCGCAAGTTCGGTCTTTCCTGTCACGGGTTCGCCTTTGACAAGGAGCGGGCGTTCCAGGGTGACGGCCGCGTTAACCGCGACAACAAGCTCGCGGGGCGCAACGTAGGCCTCCGTGCCGGAGAATTCCATGTGATTTCAACGGTCCTTTTGGGCTGAGTTGCGGGCAATCTAACCTGCGTCAAACCTGCCATCAATATGCCGAGATCGGGGCGTGACAACGCCATGACACTAGGTTATGTCCCCGCGCAAGGAGGCGTGAATGAGTGAGATGAGTTCGACCGCGACCGCCGCCAAAAAAAAGGGAACTGGAATGAAGGCTGAAGTTTTCCTGCCTGACGACTACCGTCCGGCCGAAGACGAACCATTCATGAACGATCGACAGCTGGAATGGTTTCGCCGGGAACTGCTCCGGCAGAAGCAAGACCTTCTGAGCGAATCGAAGAACACCATTGCGGGCCTGCAGGATGGCACCCGCAATATTCCTGACATTGCCGACCGCGCGAGCGAAGAGACGGACCGTGCCCTGGAGCTTCGGATCCGGGATCGCCAGCGCAAGCTCGTGGCCAAGATCGATTCTGCCCTGCGGCGGATTGATGAAGGCGAATTCGGCTACTGCCAGGATACCGGTGAACCGATTTCTTTGAAGCGTCTGGTTGCACGTCCGACGACGACGCTCAGCCTCGAGGCGCAGGAGCGTCACGAGCGCCGGGAAAAAGTCCACCGCGACGACTGAGAATTCTGGACCGCCCCGGCAAGAGGGCGGCCATCCCTGTTAAAGGGAGGAGGAGGGCGCCGGGACCGCAAGGTTCCGGCGCTTTTTTTTGTGCACTAGGATGTGGGTGCATGGGTGAGGTCTGATCTGGTGAAACTGGCAGAACGCGAAGTATCCATTGTGGGGGGCGGTGTTGCCGGCCTCGCGGTCGGGCGTGCGCTGGCGAATCGGCGAGCGCAGGTCACGCTCTATGAGCAGGCCGATGCGATTTCGGAGGTTGGTGCCGGACTTCAGATCAGCCCGAACGGTTTGCGCGTGCTCGACGCGCTGGGTCTTGGCATACCGCTGCGCGCCACCGCCCTGCAGGCGGAGGCGGTGGTTCTACGGAAGGGCAAGACGGCGGGCGAAGTGCTTCGCATCGATCTTTCGGGCGCGCCGGTTCCCTATCACTTCGTGCACCGGGCGCGCCTGATCGAGGTTCTGTTGGACGGGGCCCGGTCCGCGGGCGTCGA
>CAWUIX010000310.1:0-4052 GCA_963922395.1 uncultured Rhodobacterales bacterium
ATGATCCCGGCCATCACGATAACCTATCTCTATGCCTGGTTCTTCATGTGGCGGCACCTGATGACGCCATCTGTGACGTCCACGGGCGATCTGGATCGGATGCTCATGCAATCGCGGATCTTCCGTTGGAACGTGGAAACCATCGGATTCAGCCCGAACGGGTTTAACGCCTACTTCCTCTTCAAAGTTCTGATCGTTGCCTTCTGTGTCCTTGTCTTCCTGCAGGCGGTCGCCTTCTTCTGGCGTTCCTACCTGGAATGGCTGGAGGGGCAGTCCAGCGAAGACAAGTTCATCGATCGCGATGTCCTTGGCGATGAGGCCGAAGAGCTTGAGCACGCAATTCACTCAGGCTCGACCTGAACCACTCACCATCCGCACAGCACGACGACGGAATTAAGGGGACATCTGGGGTATGATTTTCGGATTGGATGGGGTCGAAATCGGGCTAATCATCGTCTTTCTGACGTTGTTTGCGGGCATCATGACCAGGTTCCCGGTGGCCTTCGCCATTGGTGGTGCGGGTGTCATCTCGTTTGCGATCATTGCAGCGCTCGATTCCGCGGGCCTTTTGATCCACCAGGCCATCGACACCGGCTCGCAGGCCTATAGAGACCTCGTTGAGACGGGTGTGGCGCGAGAGGCGATATCCACCTTCCGATACCCCGAACTTCCGAAAATCGAAGAGCCCTTGTTCCCCGGTGGCTGGGAACAAGCGATGGAACGGAACATCTCGTTCATCGTCAACCGGATGAACGAACGGGTGATTGCAGGCCAGTCGATCGAGACGCTTCTGGCCGTGCTCATGTTCGTGATGATGGGCATCACACTGGAGCGCTCGAAGATCGCCGAAGATCTTCTGACGACCATGGCCCGCGTCTTCGGCCCGCTGCCTGGCGGTCTGGCCGTGTCCATCGTTCTCGTCGGCGCGTTTCTTGCAGCGTCCACTGGCATCGTAGGCGCGACGGTCGTGACCATGGGGCTTCTGGCCCTGCCAACCATGCTTCGGAACAACTATTCACCAGAGCTTGCGACCGGCGTCATTGCCGCTTCCGGTACCTTGGGGCAAATTATTCCACCCTCTATCGTGATCGTCCTTCTTGGAACGCTTGTCGGTGACCTCTACGCCACGGGGCAAGAGACGCGCGCGCAGGTCGCAGGCTGCACGGACGCGCTGACCTATCTGGGTGAGCCTGCAGTTCTGTCAGTCGGCACGCTCTTCCAGGCGGCCCTCTTGCCCGGGATCTTCCTGGCAGGTCTCTACGCGATCTATGCTTTCGGCTTTGCCCTCGTGAATCCCTCCAAGGCTCCACCTGTGCAATTCGACGCCGAGGATGGCGAAGTCGTGACCCGCGGCGAGGCAATGACCTGGTACCTGGCCGTGCCCGCTGCCATCCTGATCGGGGTCGGTCTGCTGGGCGCTGGTGGCGTGGTCGGATCGCAGAACATCATCGTTTCGGACTATGCCGAGCGTGAGGCGGGCCCGAGCCTGCGCACCAACGTCTCCGAACAGTGCCAGGCGGCCATGATTGAGCTCCACGGCCAGGAGGCCTGGGACACCGCCGTCACCGAACGCAGTGCTCAACAGGCGGCCGGAGACAACGGTGGCGTGGTTGAACTCAGCGAAGAAGAGCTGGCCGCCGCCCGTGCGGACGCCCTGACGAATGCGGCTCCGATCGGCATCGGCGTTGCGATCATCGCCGTGCTGCTCGGCCTGATCCTTGCGATCGCGCGTGGGGTCTCGCCCGCATCCAATCCAATGCCGCTTTTCATCGGGGCAGGGGGCCTGGCGCTGGCGCTCCTCGCCGACATCCTCTTCATCTCGCCCCTTAGCAGCCCCGGTACCACATTCCTCGTCATGACCATCCCGATGGTCATCGCGCTTTACGGCGTGTCCCACGCCATGGGCCGCCTCTCGCAGAACGAGCTTCTGCGCGTCGTCTTCCCGCCCCTTGTCCTGATCGTCGCGGTTCTCGGCTCCATCCTCGGTGGCATCACGAACCCGACCCCGGCGGCGGCCCTCGGCGCGGCGGGCGCGATCATGCTTGCCGCCTACCGCAAACTGAAGGAAGAGAACGGCAAGTCGAAGATCGTGATCTGGGCGAGCTTTGCCCTCGTCATCATGATTCTTCTCGGCGTGAACTTCGACCTCCGGATCACGCGCGAGAACGTGCCGGTAGAGGACTGGATCGCCTATGTCCTCGCGCAGTTCGCCTACCACTTCGCCTTCTTCGGCCTTCTGTTCTCGTGCTGGGTGCTCTTCCGCGCGAACATCATGCGCCCTGTGGTGCGAGAGACGGCCAAGGTCACCTCGATGGTCTTCACCATCCTCATCGGCTCGCAGCTTCTGAACCTCGTCCTGATTTCCTTCGGCGGCGAACACTACATCCAGCAGTTCCTCAGATCTTTCGACAACGAGATGGTCGTCTTCCTGGTCGTCATGCTGATCCTCTTCATCTTGGGCTTCGTCCTCGACTTCCTGGAGATCATCTACATCGTGATCCCCATCGTTGGGCCAGTGATCTATGGTGGAACGCTCGACCCGAAATGGGTGACGATCATGATCGCGGTGAACCTGCAAACCTCGTTCCTGACGCCGCCTTTCGGCTTCGCGCTCTTCTACTTACGCGGGGTGGCCCCAGACGGGATCACCACGGGGCACATCTACCGCGGCGTCTTACCCTTCGTGCTGATCCAGGCGGTGGCCCTCTTGCTCTTCTGGCTCTTCCCGGGGATCGTCACCATCGTTCCCGATCTGATCCCGAACTAAGCCCTTTCATCTTGGCGAAAATACTCCGGGGTGTGGGGCAGAGCCCCACGATCGGTCGGCGCCGTCAGGCGCCGAAACCACTCTGCAAAATTGGATGGATCACCCCTTGGTCGGGCGCGTGTCCGGCAGGGAGATCTGCGCGACCTGCTCTGCGATCGGATCGGTCGACAGGGGATGGGTGGCGGAGGAATAGTTGTCCGGGTCGCCAATCGGCTGCCACTGCCCGCCTGAATAGACTTCGAGCGCCGAAAACTTGGCTTTATACCCCATCTTCGGACTGCCTGGCACCCAGTAGCCGAGATAGACGTATGGCAACCCCGCTTCCCGCGCGATCTTAATGTGATCGAGGATCACATAAGTGCCCAGGCTGTCCCCCGCCCGGTCTGGGTCGAAGAACGAGTACACCATGGAAAGCCCGTCATCGAGGACATCGGTCAGACAGACGGCGGCGAGCGACTTGGGCTCCAGATCCGCGGGTGCCGCATATTCGATCACGCGGCTGCGGATCGGGGTCTCTTCGATCATCGCTGCGAATTCGAAGATATCCATATCCGCCATGCCGCCATCGGCGTGGCGGCTGTCGAGATAGGCGCGGAACAGCGCATATTGCTCTTCGGTGGCCCAGGGCGAGTTCGCTTCACGTTCGAGAACGGCGTTCCGCTTCAGGATTCGCCGCTGGCTCTTTGTCGGCTCAAAATCCGCGACCCGGATGCGGGCAGAAAAACAGGCCGAACACTCGGCGCAGGACGGACGATAAAGCACGTTCTGCGAGCGTCGAAAGCCTTGTTTCGACAAGGTGTCGTTGAGCTTTTCCGCATATTCGCCCTGGAGCGAGGTAAACAACTTCCGCTCCATCCGCCCCTCAAGGTAGGGGCAGGGTTGGGGCGCCGTCACATAAAACTGTGGCGCAATGGGAAGTGTATGACGCATGGCAGTGCGGCCCTTTACTCAGGCCAAACGTTAGCAATCCCCATGGCGCCCGCCAACCCCCCGGATCAACCGGTCCTTAACGGTTACCGATTGACCGCAGTCGTGCCGAGAACGTGGTCGGTCAGGCCTTGTCCACGCTCAGAGATCAGCATGAGCGCAATCTAGACAAGCTGTGCGGGAAAGAAGGCGACCGAGACGGTGTAGCCGAGCGTGTGCAAAAGCGCCATTCCACTGTCAAAACGCTCGCCATAGCGGGTGCGTAGCTCGATCGACATGATTCGCATACCCAAGGTGGCGCTGCCATTTGCAATCGTCACCCAGCGGTAGAGGAAGCTGACAACCAGCACCACGAACG
>CAWUIX010000311.1:0-4051 GCA_963922395.1 uncultured Rhodobacterales bacterium
AATCAAAGACGGGGCGATTATCGGCAGCACGACGTGGCGGATCACCTGCCACGGCGTCGCTCCGAGATCGCGGGCGGCCTCTTCGAAGCTGGCATCGAACCGGTTGAAGACGGCAAACATGATGAGAAGGCCGAACGGTAATGTCCACGTCAGCTGTGCCCCAAGGCCAGAAGTCGACCAATGCACGGGAAGACCGCTTTGCGACCAGATCAGCCCGACGCCCAAGGAGACCAAGATGGATGGGATCACTAGCGAGGTGATGATCAGGTAAAAGAGCACCGTTGATCCAGCAAAGCGTTTGCGAAACGCAAGGCCGCCCATGACCGACACCACGACGGTAACCACCATCACAATCAGGCCAAGGACGAAGGACCGTCGGAAGGATCCCCAGATATCGCCGACGGCCTGCTGCTCGAACAGGTCGCGGAACCAGTGGGTCGACACGCCTCGCATCGGAAAGGTCAATCCGCCGCCCGGTCCCTGGAAAGACAGGATCGCGATCGTGATGGTTGGCCCGTAGAGAAACGCCAGAAAGAGAGTGAAGAACGCCGCAAGGATATAGAAAGAACGAGGGCGCGGTTCCATCAAAGTTCCTTCCTGACATCGACGAAGCGCAAGAGGATCGCGATCACAATCAGAACGGTGATCAAGAGGATCACTGCCGTCGCGGCGGCTGAGGGATACTGCAAGAGCGCGATGTCGTTCTGGATCATGCGACCCACGTTTGCGGATTGGCTGCCGCTCATGAATCGCACTGTGATGAAGTCGCCCATCACCAGCGTCACCACGAAGATCGTTCCGATCATGATGCCTGGTTTGGTCAGGGGGATGATCACATGCCAGAGCGTCTGCCAGCCCGAGGCGCCCGCGTCGGACGCTGCCTCGATCAGGGATTTGTCGATCCGCATCATCGTGTTGAAGATCGGCACGACCATGAACAGCGTGTAGAGATGCACAAATGCGAGGATCACGCTGAAGTCGCTGAAGAGCAGCCACTCAAGCGGCTCGTCGATCACGCCCCAGGAGATCAGTGTCGAGTTGGCAATTCCGTTGCGTCCCAGAAACGGGATCCACGAGATCATGCGAATGATGTTCGACGTCCAGAACGGGATCGTGCAGAGGAGAAAAAGGGCGATCTGCCATGTCTGCGAGCGAACGTGGAAAGCCAGAAAGTAGGCGACCGTAAAGCCGATCAACAGAGTAAAGACCCATGTCGCCAACGCGTATTTGAACGTGTTCAGGAAGACCCGGTAGGTCACATCTGAACCGAAAAGGAACTCGTAATTGTCGAAAAGAAACGCCGGATAGATCGAAAACTCGGTAGCACCCCAAAAGCTCACGGTAACTATCATGACGATGGGCGCGACAAGAAATACCGTAAGGACAAGCGCCAGCGGTGACGCCAGGAGCCAGCCGGTCAGGTGACGGGACAAACGGCCTTCGACAACCTTACCGGCCAAAGCCGGCCCGGGCTTTGAGTCTATGAGCGAATGATCTGCCATGTGCGAACAGGCGCCCCGGATCGGAAGGGTAAAGAACCCGGGACGCCCTTCTGCTCACTGGTTACTTATGCAGCGATGAACTCGTTCCACTTGCGGACCATGTACTGGTTCTCGTCCATGACGGCGTTCCAGCAGGCGACCGCACCCATGCGGTCGTAGAACGATCCGCCGTCGCGGACAGCGCCGGCTTTCTCCATCACGTCGCCGAACGGGTTGGTGATATCGCCCTTGGCTTCTTTGCCCTCGAACCAGAAGGCCCATTCGTCTTCGCTCATGAAGTTCTTGGAGGTTTCCGGAACAGCCGAGTAATAGCCCTGGCGCATCAGGAAACCGCCGACCCAACCAGAGAGGTACCAGTTGATGTACTCGTAGGCTGCGTCCAGTTCGATGCCAGACAACGATGCAGAGAGACCGATGCCGCCACCCCAAGAGCGGTAGCCTTCTTCCAGCGGCTGGTAGACGCAGGGGATGCCCTGGCTGCGCACCGCAGTGATCGCAGGCGACCACATGGACTGGATGACAACTTCGCCCGACGCCATCAGTTCGACCGATTCCGAGAAGGACTTCCAGAAGGCGCGGAACTGACCTGCTTTCT
The DNA here is from genome assembly GCA_963922395.1 of uncultured Rhodobacterales bacterium. Lineage (GTDB taxonomy): Bacteria > Pseudomonadota > Alphaproteobacteria > Rhodobacterales > Rhodobacteraceae > Ovoidimarina. The sequence goes on from CAWUIX010000311.1 coordinate 2,098, forward strand.
TCGCTTCAGTGAAGATACCAAGGGTCAGGTCGATCTCTTCCTTCGTCATGTTGCCCTTATCCGGGTAGGTGTATTCGCCCATCGATTCCACGACCATCGCCATGTCCATGATCCCGATCGAGGAGATGTCGAGGATCGACGCCTTGCCTGCGAATTCCGGGTTGAGAAGCTCGGACCAGTTGTTGATCGGGCGACCGATCAGGTCCGGGCGGATGCCAAGTGTGTCGGCGTTGTAGATTGTCGGAATCAGCGTCATCCAGCCGGATTCTTCGTCCACGAACTCTTTGCCGTTCGCGCCGCTTGTGAAGCCCACCGTATGAGGTGCGGTTCCCTGCGCGATCGTGCTTTCCGGTGTGAGCTTGCCGTCACGGAAGATGCCAACGATCTTGTCGTAATTGGCGATTTTCGAAGTATCCATTGCCTGCAGGTTGCCCGTCGGCCAGACCTTTTTGCAGATCCAGTACTCGATATCGGCGATGTCGAAGCTGTCGGGTTGTGTCGCTGCCCGCTGTGTCACGCTATCTGAATCGAGAGCTGTCATCTCGAGCGTAAAGCCCAGGTCTTCTTTGACTTTCGCCGCGACCTCGTTCAGGTTCGACACCCCGGTCCCGAACTGGCGCAGTGTCACGTCTTTAATGGCCTGTCCCCATACCATCGGAGCCGGAAGCGCGGCGGCCGCCACCGCCGCGCCACCCGCCTTCAGCATAGACCGGCGCGAGTAGCGTATCTTTGGAATTGTGGTCATGTCAGACTCCCTGTCTTGAACGTGTTTCAGGCCGACAGCGCGTGCGCGGCCTCTGGGTTCCAGTCGAGGCCGACGGCCTCTCCCAAATTCTTCGGTTGTTCGAAGAAATCCTTGTCTGAAAGGATCGCGGTAATCTCCTGAGCACCTGCGATTGCGGCGGTCAGGGCGACGTGCGTCCCCTGATATTCGATATTGGTGATGCGGCCCTGAAGCTTTCCCGTCTCCGCCGCATTGATGCGTAGAGCGTCCGAACGCACCGCGATATTGCCTTCGGGCATGGCAATGACGTTGTGCGAGCCAAGGAAACGCGCGACGAACGACGTGGCAGGCGCGTCGAAGACATCGCGCGTTCTTCCGGCCTGTTCGATTTTGGCGTCATTCATCACGACGATTTCATCGGCCAGGGCCAAAGCTTCGTCCTGACCGTGGGTAACGTGGATGAACGTGATCCCGAGTTCCCGTTGCAGGCGCTTTAGCTCGGCCCTCATGCGGATCCGCAGAAAGGGATCAAGCGCCGAAAGGGGTTCATCCAACAAAAGGACCTGCGGCTCGGTGATCAGTGCACGTGCCAGTGCAACCCGTTGTTGCTGGCCGCCCGAAAGCTGTGATGGAATGCGATCGGCGAACGCGACCATGTCGACGAGTTCGAGCATTTCGGTCGCACGCGTTTTGCGCGCTGAGGCTTCAACACCCCTCATGCGTAGGCTGAATGCGACGTTATCGACGACCGACAGATGCGGAAAAAGCGCATAGTTCTGGAACATCATTGCCGTACCGCGCTTTGCCGGGGGAAGGTGCGAAATATCGCGCCCCCCAAGCAGGACAGAACCGGACGAGACCGTCTCATGTCCTGCCACCATGCGCAGGGTCGACGACTTCCCGCATCCCGACGGTCCCAAGAGGCAGGCATATGTTCCGGCCCCAAAGTGGTAGCCGATCGCGTCCACGGCGACCGTTTCGCCGTAGCGCTTTGTCAAACTGACAAGCTCTAAATCCAGATCGCGCGCCATCTACGCTCCCACGGCCTTTGACCTGACGCTGACGACAAGACGCGAAAATACCGAATCCAATCGTCTTGAAACTGACGAAACGCACCGGCAACGATGCATTCAGCGGCGCGACCGCACGGCATTGTGTAAAAAATAGTCGGAAATTGTATACGATTTGGGACGCAAGAAGACTCAATCTTGTAGTGCACAGAATCTTTTG
>CAWUIX010000312.1:0-4022 GCA_963922395.1 uncultured Rhodobacterales bacterium
TGAAAGGCCAGGCCTGTATCATCGTTGACGATATCTGCGACACGGCGGGAACGCTCGTGAAGGCGTCCGATGTCCTTCTGGAAAACGGGGCGCGCGAGGTTCACTCCTACATCACGCACGGCGTCCTGTCGGGTCCGGCGGTCGAACGCGTCACGGGATCGCGGATGAAGAGCCTTGTGATCACCGACTCGATTGAACCCACCGCAGCGGTCAAAGCCGCCAAGAACATCCGGATCGTGCCGACAGCGCCGATGTTCGCGCAGGCCATTCTGAACATCTGGAACGGGACCAGCGTGTCCTCGCTCTTCGATCCAGCGACACTGGAGCCCATTTACGAAGGCATGTACGCGCGGGTCTAGATATCAGGCCGTGACAATCGTCACGACCATCATCATCACCACAATCGCCAGCGCCATGATGTAATCGGACGGCGGCCCCTCATGACGGCCGTCGACGAAACGGCGCGCGCGCCAGAGCGCAATCCAAAAGCCCCGCCAAAGCGTGTTTATGATCCGGTCCATCCAGCCCCCAGTCAGATGGTTTCCGGGATCTTACCTTGTCTGAAGGGTCACCGTGAGTCGGCGGACGGGAACACTGCGTTTCCGATGCTGGGAAAATATCGTCAGGGCATGGCCTGGATCGGCACCTCTGCGGGCAGCGCAACTTCCAAGAGCTCCAGATCCGGGGACGTCTCGGAATAGCGGGTCGCAAACCCGGGCGGGATCACAAAGGCATCCCCTGCGGTGAGCGTTGTCGGATCGGCCCCATCACCTTCCAACTCAAGCGTGCCTTCCAGCACGAAGGTAAAGAGAATATCGCCCTCATGCGTCGTCCACTGGCTGCTGCTCCCATTGGGACGCAGAACCAGCACGCCAGCCACGCCTTCGGTGTTTTCGCCAATCGTCGTATCGCGGCAGTCAAACCCTGGAAGGCGATGCGCCTGCCAACGCGCGCCCTCTGCCTTGTGATGCACGAACCGTTGCCCCTGAAAGCGTCGCTCTGGATCCACTGTGTCGTTCGGAAGGGTCATATTGTGATCGATGGTGGTGACATGCTCCGCTGGCACTCCGATCTCGATGACCTCAATGTTGTCAGAGGCATAGAGAACCCGGTGCCGAATTTCCGGCGGCTGGATCACGCAGTTCCCGGCATGCAGGCGGAAGGGCGGTCCCTGATCTTCGTACACAAGATCGACCCAGCCGCGATAACAGAAGATCAGCTGAAACCCGACCGTGTGGTAGTGGACCATATCCGGCACGGGGCCGCCGTCAGGGATGCGGATATGGGATGCGATGATCGATCCTCCCAACCGAGAGGGGATTAAATCCCGATACTGCATGCCCGCACGCCCGATGATCCAGGGCGCTCGGTCCTTCAACCGGCGCACGACAAAGGCATGGTCGGTCTTGGGGATCACCAGATCGGGCGACAACGCCGCAAACTCGATCCGGTTCCCGTTGGGCGCCGTCTGTGGTGGCGTTGTCAACGCAATCGGGTCATCGGTTAAAAGGCGCAGGACCCCGGGCGGGATCTTGGCACCGGCATCCAAACAGATCCGCATGCCAAAGCCCGAAATCACCGCCACCTGCGGATTGTCCGCAGGCGCAATCGTCTCCAACCGAAACCCGAGCGTCTCTGTCCAAAACGGAAGTTCCGCCGTCAGATCCGCAGTCGGCAAGACCAGTTCGGCTGTGATATCATCCATCGGGCCACCCTTCTCCGCCGACAGCGATTGATCCCGCAGAGCCGACGGCGCATGGTGGGAAAAACCTTAGGCGGTTGCAAGCCGCGCCGAAGCAAGATATCGCAGGGGAAAAATAGTTTAACGCTAAACTATTATTTCAAAGGAGGAGCCCCGCACCATGAAAGACACGCCCTCGGACGCCCTCCGAACCGCCGCACTGGAGTATCATTCGCACCCGAAACCGGGGAAGTTGGAGGTCCGGGCCACCAAGCCTTTGGCGAATGGGCGCGACCTTGCCCGCGCCTATAGCCCAGGTGTTGCCGAGGCGTCCAAAGAGATCCACAGCAATCCGGACGCAGCCCGCGACTACACCGCGCGCGGCAATCTGGTGGCCGTTGTCTCTAATGGCTCTGCCGTCCTGGGCCTTGGAAACATAGGTGCCCTGGCCTCGAAGCCCGTGATGGAGGGCAAGGCAGTCCTCTTCAAGAAGTTCGCCAACATCGACTGCTTCGACATCGAACTCGACGAAAGCGACCCCGAAAAGCTCGCCGATATCGTCTGCGCCCTCGAACCCACCTTCGGCGCGATTAACCTGGAAGACATCAAGGCGCCGGATTGTTTTATCGTTGAACGACTGTGCCGCGAGCGGATGAATATCCCGGTCTTCCACGATGACCAGCACGGCACAGCCATCGTTGTCGGCGCCGCAGCCACCAATGCGTTGCGCGTGGCCAAGAAGAGCTTCGGTGAGATCAAAGTCGTCTCCACCGGCGGCGGCGCGGCCGGGATTGCCTGTCTCGACATGCTCCTGAAGCTCGGAGTCCGGCGCGAAAATGTGTGGCTCGTCGATCTGGAAGGCCTCGTCCACGAAGGCCGCGAAAAGGACATGACCCCTCAAAAGGCGGACTATGCCCAGCCGGGCGGACCGCAAACGCTGGACGATGTGATCCAGGACGCGGATCTGTTCCTCGGTCTGTCAGGTCCGGGTGTCCTGAAACCCGAGATGGTCAAGAAAATGGCGTCACAGCCGATCATCTTTGCCCTCGCCAACCCAACGCCCGAGATCATGCCAGACGACGCGCGTAAGGTCGCGCCGGACGCGATCATTGCCACGGGCCGGTCCGACTTTCCCAATCAGGTGAACAACGTCCTGTGCTTTCCGTTCATCTTCCGCGGTGCACTCGACGTGGGCGCCACCACAATCAATCAAGAGATGGAACTGGCTTGCATCGAAGGGATCGCCGCGCTCGCCCGACTGACGACCAGCGCCGAAGCAGCCGCAGCCTATACAGGCGAAGAACTCACATTCGGGCCTGAGTACCTCATCCCAAAGCCCTTCGATCCGCGCCTTATGGGTGTAGTGGCCTCCGCCGTGGCAGAGGCCGCGATGGACACGGGCGTCGCAAAGCGCCCGATCGAAGACCTCGAAGCTTACAAACAAAAACTCGATGGCTCGGTCTTCCGCTCCGCACTGATCATGCGCCCGGTGTTCGAGGCGGCTGCCACGGCATCGCGCCGGATCGTCTTTGCCGAAGGCGAAGATGACAGGGTCCTGCGCGCGGCCCACGCGATGATCGAGGAAACAACCGACAAACCGATCCTCATCGGCCGCCCGGACGTTGTTGAGGCCCGTGCCGAACGCCTCGGCATCCCGATCCGGCCCGGTCCGGACTTCGACCTCGTGAACCCGGAAAATGACCCACGCTACCGCGACTACTGGACCACCTATCACAAGCTGATGGCACGAAAGGGCGTGACCCCCGATCTGGCCCGCGCAATCATGCGCACGAACACCACGGCAATTGCCGCCGTTATGGTCCACCGCAAGGAAGCCGACAGCATGATTTGCGGCACCTTTGGCCAGTACCTGTGGCACCTGAACTATGTCCGCCAGGTTCTGGCGACCCCCAAGCTTGAAGCCGTGGGCGCGCTCAGCCTCATGATCCTGCCCGACGGCCCCCTGTTCGTGGCGGACACGCAAGTGAACCCCGAACCCACGCCACAGCAGATCGCCGAAACGGCAATCGCCTCGGCCCGCCACGTCCGACGGTTCGGGATCGCGCCGAAAATCGCGCTCTGCTCGCATTCGCAATTCGGCAATCTGGACTGCGAAACAGGGGAACGCATGCGCGCCGCGCTCGCCATCCTCGATTCAAACCGCCGCGACTTTGAATACGAAGGCGAGATGCACGCCGACACCGCCCTGGATCTCGAGCTGCGCGAGCGCACCTTCCCCGGTGGCCGCCTCCATGGCCCCGCAAATGTTCTGGTCTTAGCCAATACCGATGCGGCATCCGGCGTTCGAAACATTCTGAAGATGAAGGCGAGCGGCCTTGAG
>CAWUIX010000313.1:0-4012 GCA_963922395.1 uncultured Rhodobacterales bacterium
GAGACGGCGGACCCCGTGCCCTCAGGCGACCCAGCGGCGCATCCGGGCGCCGTGACCTCGCCCATGGTCGGGACGGCCTATCTGGCGCCCGAGCCGGGGGCGCAGATGTTTGTTAGCGTCGGCGACAAGGTGACCGAAGGTCAGACGCTGATGATCGTCGAGGCCATGAAAACGATGAACCACATCCCGGCCCCAAAGGCCGGAACCGTGAAACGGATCCTCGTGGAAGACGGCGCACCCGTGGAATTCGGCGCGCCCCTGATGATCGTCGAGTAACCCATGTTCGACAAGATCCTCATCGCGAACCGGGGCGAGATCGCCCTGCGCGTGATCCGCGCCTGCCGCGAGATGGGCATTGCCTCAGTGGCGGTACACTCCACGGCGGATGCCGACGCGATGCATGTGCGCATGGCAGATGAGAGCGTTTGCATCGGCCCCCCGCCCGGCACGCAAAGCTACCTGTCGATGCCTGCGATCATTTCAGCCTGCGAAATCACCGGCGCGCAGGCGATCCACCCGGGCTATGGCTTTCTCTCCGAAAACGCCGCGTTCGTGCAGATCGTCGAAGACCACGAGATCACCTTCATTGGCCCGACGGCGGAACATATCCGCATGATGGGCGACAAGATCACGGCGAAAGAGACGATGAAGCGTCTGGGCGTCCCATGTGTGCCCGGATCGGACGGCGGGGTGCCTGACATTGAAACCGCACGGCGCGTGGCCGGCGACATTGGATACCCGGTGATCATCAAGGCGACCGCGGGCGGCGGCGGCCGGGGCATGAAGCTTGCCACCTCCGAAGCTGACATCGAGACAGCGTTCCGCACCGCCCGGGCCGAGGCGAAATCCGCCTTCGGAAATGACGAAGTCTATATCGAGAAATACCTAGGTCAGCCCCGCCATATCGAGATTCAGGTCTTCGGCGATGGCAAAGGCCGCGCGGTGCATCTCGGCGAGCGCGACTGCTCGTTGCAGCGCCGCCACCAGAAGGTGTTCGAGGAGGCACCAGGTCCCGCGATTGACGCAGCAACCCGCGCAAAGATCGGCGCGGTCTGCGCCGAGGCCGTAGCATCGATCAACTATATCGGCGCGGGCACCATCGAGTTCCTTTATGAGAACGGCGAATTCTACTTCATCGAGATGAACACGCGCCTTCAGGTCGAGCATCCCGTGACCGAGGCAATCTTTGGCGTGGACCTTGTCCGGGAACAAATTCGCGTGGCCGCTGGCCTGCCGATGTCGTTCGAGCAGGCCGATCTCAACGTGAACGGCCATGCGATTGAAGTGCGGCTGAACGCAGAGAAACTCCCGAACTTTGCGCCCTCCCCGGGGCGGATCACGCAATACCATGCGCCAGGTGGCCTGGGGGTCCGAATGGATTCCGCGCTCTACGACGGCTATGCAATCCCGCCCTATTACGACAGCCTGATCGGCAAGCTGATCGTCCATGGCCGGGACCGGCCAGAGGCGCTGGCCCGCCTCGACCGCGCGCTTGGCGAGTTGATCATCGACGGAATCGACACGACCGTGCCCCTCTTCCACGCGCTTCTGGATGAGCCTGAGATCCTGGCAGGCGACTATGACATCCACTGGCTGGAAGGATGGCTGGCAAAGAACCTCTGACTTATTTGAGTTTCGACGCCTGACGGCGCCGACCGATCGTGGGGCTCTGCCCCACACCCCGGGATACTTCTGGAAAGAAGATGAGAGTTTTCTTCTTCTTTCTCCAAATATCCTCGGGGGTTTGGGGGCAGACAGCCCCCATTCCGCACGCAGTGCCAGAGGATGTGCGCGGGGGCCCGGTCGGGATCCCGCGCTCCTTTTGATCAGCGGTAGAGGAGCGACTTGCCCTCGTGGAAGAGGTGTACCTTTTCCGGGGCTGCGGTCAGTTTCACCTCTTTTCCGCGCACATCGCTGTGGATGCCCGCGAGCTTTGCAAGCACCTGGTCGCCGTTTGACCGGCGCTCGAAATAGAGGATCGTGACTTCGCCCAGGGCCTCCATGTAGTCGACCTTGCCATCATAGATGCTTTCGCCATCCGTCTCGACGAAGTCTTCTGGCCGGATGCCGACCCGCACGCGTTTGCCCATATCCTCCGGCGTGGTCGCGATGTTCGAGACGGCGACGCCCTCGCCGTCGACCTGCACGCGGGTCTGTTCGCCCGTTCCGACGATTTCGCCGTCGAGCAGGTTCATCGCCGGGGATCCGATGAACTGGGCCACGAACTCACTGTTTGGTCGCTCGTAGAGTTCGAGCGGCGCGCCCACCTGCGCCACGCCTTTGTTTGCCAGCACCACGATCCGGGAGGCCAGCGTCATCGCTTCCACCTGATCGTGGGTCACATAGATCATGGTGGATTCCGGCATCTGCTCTTTCAGTTGCGCGATCTCGATCCGGGTCGCGACGCGCAAGGCGGCATCGAGGTTCGACAGTGGTTCGTCGAAGAGGAAGACTTTCGGGTCGCGGACAATTGAGCGACCAATGGCCACGCGCTGGCGCTGACCACCCGAGAGCGCTTTCGGAAGCCGGTCCAGGTACTGCGTGAGGTCGAGTTTGCCAGCGGCGGATTCCACCGCCTTTCGGATTTCGTCCTCTGGCTTTTTGGCCAGCCGCAAAGCGAAGGCCATGTTGTCGTAGACCGTCATATGCGGGTAGAGCGCGTAGGACTGGAACACCATCGCGATCCCCCGCTCGGACGGCGGGACATCGTTTACCACCGTGCCGTCGATTTCGAGCGTCCCGCTGGTGATCTGTTCAAGGCCCGCGATCATCCGAAGAAGCGTCGACTTCCCGCAGCCCGATGGCCCGACGAAGACGATGAGCTCGCCCTGCTTGATATCAAGGTCGATGTTCTTCAGCACTTCCACGGTGCCGCCATAGGCCTTGCCGACATCGGTCAGCTTCAGGTTTGCCATGTGTCCTCCTCCCGCGCTTCGTCCCTCACGCGCAAAATTTATTCGTCCCCGATCCGCTCGGCGAAATAGGCCTGCCAGGCGGCCAGGGTCACAGTCTGACCACTTGCCTCGGCCTCAAAGGGTGCGGACGCATCCTCTGCCCAGGCGCCGTCCGGCAGTGTGATTTCGATGGACCGATCCGACAGGTTGAACGCGCAGAAGAGCTGCGTGTCAGCATCCGCGCGCACAAAACTCAGGCGGTCGTCCGCCATGTCTCGGATCTCCAGATCCCCTTTGGCGAGGACCGGATGCGCCTTTCGGAAAGCGATCATGTCCCGATAAAATGCGAGCGTGGACCCTGCATCCGTCCCCTGGACACCCACCGCCTTTTGCAGATGCTCCATCGCAACCGGCAGCCAGGGGTGACCGTCGGTGAAACCCCCATATTGATTGTCCCGGATCCAGGGGATCGGCGTACGGCACCCGTCGCGGCCTTTGAACTTGGGCCAGAACTGTTTGCCGTAGGGATCCTGAAGCTCTTCGAACGCCACGTAAGCTTCGGTCAGGCCAAGCTCTTCGCCCTGGTACAGACAGACAGAGCCGCGCATTGACAGAAGAAGGGCCGCATAGGCCCGGAGCGCGGGCTCGCTGAGTGACCAGCGCGAGGCGTGTCGTGTCACATCGTGGTTTGAATAGGCCCAGCAGGCCCAGCCGTCGCCCAGCACCTGACCGGCCCGGTCCAGCACGCCACCGATATAGGTGCCCGTGGGTTCCGCATTCGCGAGAAGGGCGAAGTCGTAGCACATATGAAGTCGGTCGCTGCCTTGGGTGTATTCGGCCTGGACCTCAAGCCCGCGCTGACCTTCGCCCACTTCACCTACGGTGGTCCGGTCAGGATATTCTTCCAGCAGGGCGCGCAGTCGCTTCAGGAACCCGATATTCTCCGGCTGGGTCTTGTCGTAGAGGTGATCCTGGAAGTTGTAGGGGTTCACCGACGGTGCGGTTTTGTCGTTGATCTCTTCCGGGGCCAGCGGCGGGTTGTCCCGGAGTTTTGGGTCATGGAAATAGAAGTTCACCGTATCGAGGCGGAAGCCGTCCACCCCACGCTCCAACCAGAA
>CAWUIX010000314.1:0-4010 GCA_963922395.1 uncultured Rhodobacterales bacterium
GGACCCGGCCAGGGCGTGTCTCGGGCCTCGTCCTGATGGAGGCGCTCATGGCCCCGGTGATGCCATTCGCCTCCTACGAGGCCATGGGCCCACAAGTCGGCGAACTCTTCCGAAACCTCAGAACCTCCCCCATCGGCGAGCAAATGGTCCTCGAACAGAACTTCTTCGTCGAACAAATCCTCGGTCAGATGATGGTCACGTCACCTCTCCCAGAGGACGTGATGAACGAATACAGGCGCCCGTTCCCAACACCAGAGAGCAGGAAACCTACCCTGCAATGGCCACGCGAGGTTCCCATCGGTGGCGAACCGGCCGTCTCGACCGCCGCCATCGAGGCCAATAACGCCTGGGTCCTCGAGACCGAGATGCCAAAGCTCATGTTCTATTCCGACCCCGGCGTGGTCGGAAACGCGCAGGTCGCGGAGTGGTTCAAGGCCAACGCAAAGAACGTCGAAACCGTCTTCGTCGGCCCGGGCGTCCACTACATCCAGGAAGACCACCCGGATCTGATCGGCGAAACCATCGCGGAATGGCTCACCCGGGTTTAGGTCCTCAGAACCTTCGCCAATCTCGCGCCGGTCAAACCGTTGGCCGGCGCGAGCCCTTCGACATTACAGAGAAACCAGCGACACCTATTGAAAACGCGCCCAGTTTGCCCCTGGCGCATTGGTCCAGGCAGCATCGGTCAACGACGCAGATTTCAGATATTGCCAACCGTAGCCTGCCAAATCCCGTCCACATGAGACGCTTCATGATCGCCCGGCCAGGGGGGCATCGAGATACAGATAAATGTCAGGGGCGTCTCTCCAACGCATCGGTACTGAAACGCTGTTCCAACCGGAATATCGATCGAGACTCCAGGGGCGAGCCGTGTCACGCGCTCCTCTTCCCCGTGGTGTCGCCAGATCTCTCCCTCGCCCCCAAGAACATGCCAAAACTCGCTTACGGTCTCATGGACGGTGGCACGATTGATCTGTCCTGGAGGTACGGTGCTATGGATCATATTCCCCGTCGCCCCATCCATGATGAACCGGATCTCCGCACCCGCCGGAGACGTCGCATCAGGTTCGGGCGGCAGGGTTGTTTCTTTCATTGCACATACTCCAAAGCAAAGAACCTGAGATTCCGCAAATTAGATGTCAACGCCCATACGCGTTATGCGATCCCCTGTGCGCCGACACTCGGATCGCTTGGCGAAACGCAAGGGTCACAAACCTAAGTTCCTTGATCCCACTAAGAGTACCGATACGTCTGCGCGAGATACGCCGCACCGCCGCGTGCCAAAAAAACACAACCGCCACCTCACCTTACAATTTCAAACCGCTCAATATTCCCAGCCTCTTGCGCATTTCTGCATACGAAGGCATTCATCCGGTATGATTGACGGCACCGCGCTAGCCCTCATTGCGGGATTCTCTCTGGGGTTGAGTCTGATCCTTGCGATCGGCGCCCAGAATGCCTTCGTTCTCCGTCAGGGTCTCAAGCAGCAGCATGTTCTCGCCGTCTGCCTGACCTGTGCCGTCAGCGATGCCATATTGATCGCGGCCGGGGTCGCGGGCTTCGGCTATCTCGTTGAAGCCGCTCCCTGGATCACGCCAGCGATGACCTATGGCGGCGCGGCGTTCCTCTTCCTTTATGGCGCGATCAGCGCCTGGCGCGCGATCACAGTAAAGGACGGACTCAGCGCAGCAGAGAAGGGGGCAGGGTCCCTCGTGGGCGCCGTCACCACCGGGCTTGCGCTCACGTGGCTCAACCCCCACGTGTATCTCGACACTGTCATCCTTCTGGGTTCGGTCTCCACCCGGTACACCAACGACCTGGCATTTGGTCTCGGCGCGGTCACCGCCAGCTTCACCTTCTTCTTCGGTCTCGGCTACGGCGCCCGCATGCTGGCCCCGCTTTTTGCCAAGCCGATTGCATGGCGCATCCTCGATGGCCTCGTCGCACTCGTCATGTGGGCCATCGCCCTGAAACTCATCCTGACTTGAAGCCTGCCGCCGCTTCCGGTCATGTGCGCCCATGGACAGGCCCCTGACCGACGCGAACCGCCCCATTGCCGGCATCTTCTGGATGGTGGTCACGGGGATCATGTTCGTCGCGGTCACGGCAGTGGTCAAATACGGCGGCGACCGCCTCCCGGCCCCGCAATCGGCCTTCCTGCGCTATCTTCTGGGCCTTGTCTTCCTGATCCCGATGATCCGCCCGATGCTGGATGCGCGCCTCACACGGCGGCAAGTCGGCTTCTTCTGGTTCCGCGGCCTCGCCCATGCCCTTGGCGTGATGCTCTGGTTCTTCGCCATGACCAAGATCACCATCGCCGAGGTGACGGCCATGAACTACATGGCGCCGATCTACGTGACCATCGGCGCCGCACTCCTTCTGGGCGAACGGCTCGCGGCCCGTCGCATCGCCGCGGTCGTCATCGCGTTCCTGGGCGCAATGATGATCCTCCGACCCGGGTTCCGCGAGATTTCGCCGGGTCATTTCGCCATGCTCTTCGCCGCCGTCTGTTTCGGCGCCTCCTACCTCTCGGCCAAGCGACTGTCGGCAGAGGCCTCTGCACCGGTGATCGTCGGCATGCTCTCGATCATCGTGACCATCGGCCTCTTCCCCTTCGCCCTCGCGGTCTGGGTGCCCCCGACCTGGGGGGAGGTCGGGTGGATGTTCCTTGTCGCCATCTTCGCGACCGCCGGTCACTACACCATGACACTCGCCTTCGCGGCCGCCCCCGTAACCGTCACCCAACCCGTGACGTTTCTACAGCTTCTATGGGCCGTCACTCTCGGCGTGATCGTCTTCGGGGAACCGGTGGACGCCTGGGTGGTTCTGGGCGGGGTAACAATCCTCGGTTCTGTCAGCTTCATCACCTGGCGGGAACATGTGCTGAAGCGGCGGGCCACGACGCCAAACCCAGCCGCGACCAAGGTTTAGGGGCTTGCGAAGTTTTTATTGACTGACGAGTCAATCAAAATAAAAAAGGGCATCGAGGAAAGGATGACCCGATGCCCCGCACTGGAATGGAACCGTTGCGCCGCGCCGCGCTCGTCGATGCCGCAATCGCCGAGGTCGGCGTCCATGGCGCCCACGCGGTCACCGTAGGTCAGATCGCCCGCCGGGCTGGCGTCTCCAGCGCGCTCGCCCATCACTATTTCGGCGGGAAGGCGGACCTGCTGGTCGCGGCCATGCGTCAGATCCTGCGCGATTTCGGTGCCGCAGTCCGGACCCACCTCGCCAAGGCAGACACCCCCGAAGACCGGGTCGAGGCCGTGCTCCGCGCCAGCTTCGAGCCCGCCAATTTCCGGCCAGAGGTCGTCTCCGCCTGGCTCAACTTCTACGTCCACGCCCAAACGGATGCCGAAGCGGCGCGTCTCTTGCGCGTCTATCACCGGCGCCTCCACTCTACGCTCCTCAGCGATCTCCGCGCCTGCCTCGGGGCAGGTGCTAAAGAAGGCGCCGAAACCCTCGGCGCCCTGATCGACGGCATTTACCTCCGCGCGGCCTTGGGACCCGGATCGCCCGATCCCGAAACGGCCATACGCCGCGCCATGAAGGTCTTTTCGAACATGAAGGAAGGGGCACACCATGGCTGACCCGCAAAACGCCGATTTCGTCATCGTTGGCTCAGGCTCGGCTGGTGCCGCCTTGGCCTATCGTCTGGGCGAAAGCGGGGCCTCGGTCCTTGTCATCGAATACGGCGGGACCGATGCTGGACCTCTGATCCAGATGCCGGGCGCCCTGAGTTTTCCGATGAACATGCCCCGCTACGACTGGGGCTACGAGACAGAGCCGGAGCCGGGCCTGGGCAACCGTCGCCTGGCCTGTCCCCGTGGCAAGGTCATCGGCGGATCGTCTTCCATCAACGGCATGGTCTATGTCCGCGGCCACGCAGGCGACTACGCCCACTGGGCCGCATCCGGCGCCGACGGCTGGGACTCGGACGGCGTCCGCCCGTATTTCCGCCGCATGGAAAACTGGCACGGCGCCGCCGATGGCGGTGACCCGGAGGTGCG
>CAWUIX010000315.1:0-4009 GCA_963922395.1 uncultured Rhodobacterales bacterium
TAGGGCAGGGAGACCCCCAACTGCCCGGCGAACGCCTTCTGGGTCAGCCCAAGCCGCTGCCGGATTTCTCGGAGTTTCGCCCCGGCATAATGCTTTTGAACCGCCATCGTGCCCCCTTTGCAAAGGGAGGTTAGCCGCTGCAAAGCCGAGAGTTCAAGCGGCTAAGCCGTTGACGCAACCTGTCTTGCGCACCGGATGGTGTAGAGCGTCGCACCAATCGCCGCGATGCTGGAGCCGAGCATCAGCCAGATCAAAGGAGCCGCGCCTGATCCCTCCGTCAGGACGGTCCCCGCAAAGGCGGACAGGCCTGCCCCGCCACCGATCATGATCGCACCGCCAAGACCACTCGCTGTCCCCGCAAGATGGGGCCGCACGGACAGCAGGCCAGCCGTCGCGTTCGGGATCACAAGGCCATTGCCCAGGCCGACAAAGGTCATAAACCCAAAGAATGTCAGGTGGTTGCGAACTCCGGCCAGATCCAGAACCAGGGAGATCGAAAGGCCGAAACAGGTGATCAGAACCCCCCACAGGATCATCCGATTGATCCCGAACCGCACGGAAAAGCGGCCTGAAAAGCCATTGCCGATCATGTATCCAACCGCCGGCGCGCCAAAGAAGAATCCGAGCTCTGCAGGGGTCAGGCCATAGACTTCGCTTCCCACGTAAGGGGCCCCGCCCAGATACGCAAAGAACGATCCACTGGCCAAAGCAGAGGCCGCGCAATAGCCCCAGAACCGGCGCGACGCGAAGAGCTCAGGATACTCGCGAAACTGCGCCCGGAAGCTTGTGTTGCTCATGGGCGCGGTCTCGCCCAGATCGGCCCAGGTCAGCGCCATAACCACGGCCCCACACAGGAACAGAAGCCAAAAGTTCGACTGCCATCCAAAGACCTGATCGAGAAGCCCCCCAAATACCGGCCCGATCATCGGCACCACCGCCATCCCCATCGTGACGTATCCAATCATCGACGCGGCCTGATCCTGGGGCACCATATCGCGAACGATCGCCCGGCTCAGCACGAGGCCAGTCACGATGGACGCCTGGATCATCCGAAAGACAAGGAAGGCCTCAATGGTCGGTGCGTAGATGCATCCCACCGTCGCCGCCAGAAAGATCCCCAGACCGCCAAGGATGACCGGCCGCCGCCCGTATCGGTCCGAGATAGGGCCTATCAGGATTTGAAGGACCGCGTTCATCGCCAGGTAGACAGACACCGACAGTTGAACCAGCCGGTAATCCGCGTCGAAATAGATCGCCATGCCCGGCAGAGACGGCAAAAACACATTCATGCTCATGGCCCCGAGGCCAGCCAGCAAGATCAAGGTCGAGATGTGTGGGGGCGTCGTCCGGTCCAAATACCGTACGCCATGGGCTCGGGTCATAGGGCTGAGATAGAATGCGGCGCCGACCCTGTCTACGTGCATATCCTGCGGGCACGCTGTGCATCGTCGGTTTGCAGGTTTTCAAAATTGCACACAAGGTTTTCACAAGTTTTGCAAATATGCGCAAATTTGCTACCCCAGAGGCGCGCCCTGCGGTAGCAGAGAGCAGCCAGGGATGGAGGGGACATGTCGGACATTCTCAATGAGCTGGAACGCCGCCGCGATGCCGCACGGGCCGGAGGAGGCGCACGGCGCATCGAAGCGCAGCACTCAAAAGGCAAGCTGACGGCGCGGGAGCGCTTGGAGGTCCTGTTAGATGAGGGCTCGTTTGAAGAATACGACATGTTCGTCGCCCACCGGACGACGGATTTCGGCATGGCTGAACAACGCCACCCCGGTGATGGCGTCGTCGTCGGGTGGGGCACGATCAATGGCCGCCTCGTCTATGTCTTCTCGCAGGACTTCACGGTGCTCGGCGGTTCGGTGTCCGAAACCCATGGCGCCAAGATCTGCAAGATCATGGACATGGCCATGCAAAACGGTGCGCCGGTTATTGGCCTGAATGACTCTGGCGGCGCCCGGATCCAGGAAGGCGTCGGGTCACTCGCCGCCTATGGCGAGGTCTTCCAGCGCAACATCGAGGCCTCCGGCGTCGTTCCGCAGATCTCCGTGATCATGGGCCCCTGCGCGGGCGGCGCTGTCTACTCCCCGGCCATGACGGACTTCATCTTCATGGTGAAGGATTCCTCATACATGTTCGTGACGGGTCCCGACGTGGTGAAGACCGTCACCAACGAACATGTCTCGGCCGAGGAACTGGGCGGTGCGACCACCCATACCCGCAAGTCCTCGGTCGCGGACAAGGCGTTTGAAAATGACGTCGAGGCGCTGATGGAGGTCCGCCGACTGGTCGACTTCCTCCCGCTCTCAAACCAGACGCCACCGCCGACCCGACCCTTCTACGACGACCCGGACCGGATCGAGACAAGCCTCGATACGCTTGTGCCCGCCAATCCCAACACGCCCTACGACATGACAGAGTTGATCCGTAAGATCGCGGATGAGGGTGACTTCTACGAAATCCAGGAAGATTTCGCGAAGAACATCGTCACCGGGTTCATCCGGATCGAAGGGGCCACCGTCGGCGTCGTGGCGAACCAACCCATGGTGCTCGCCGGTGTCCTCGACATCGACAGCGCCCGCAAAGGGGCCCGCTTTGTCCGGTTCTGCGATGCCTTCGAAATCCCTGTTCTGACGCTCGTTGATGTGCCGGGATTCCTGCCGGGGACGGCCCAGGAATACGGCGGCGTGATCAAGCACGGGGCCAAACTTCTCTACGCCTATGGCGAGGCGACGGTTCCCAAGGTCACGGTCATCACGCGCAAGGCCTATGGCGGCGCCTACGTCGTCATGGCGTCCAAGCACCTGGTGGCGGATGTGAACTACGCGTGGCCAACGGCCGAAATCGCGGTCATGGGCGCCAAGGGCGCCGTCGAAATCCTCTACCGCTCGGACATTGGCGACGCAGAGAAGATCGCCCACCGCACAGCCGAGTATGAAGAAAACTTCGCCAACCCCTTCAAAGCGGCAGAGCGCGGTTTCATCGACGAGGTGATTCAACCCCGCTCCACCCGCCGCCGCGTGGCCCGTGCGTTCGCCATGCTGCGTCACAAGAAACGCAAGCTTCCCTGGAAGAAGCACGACAACATCCCGCTTTGAAGGTCCGGACCGTGTTGCGCATGACTCAAATGAGGGCAAATCACGTGGCATTCCCGCCACGATGGCCTGCTGCTGCGCCGCATTTCGCCGGAGGTGATGCTTCCGCTTGGCATCTGCCGCAGCATTTGGTTAGACTCTTCATTGGGTTCGTTAGGGCCCGTACCTCGTACGAGGGGCAGTGTTCCGGTCAGAGACACGGGGCAGCCCGACACAGAAAACGGAGACAGAGATGTCCAAGACCATCAAGGCGTTCGTCGTTCTCGGCCTCGTCACCCTCGCAGCAGCTTGCGCTCAGCAGGAAGAAGAAGTCGTTATCGTCGAGCCTGAGCCGATCATGGAAGAGCCCATGTCGAGCAAGTTCTGATGCTCTGACCGGACGGGCGTTCTCGCCCGTCCGGGCCACATCTCTCAACGTCGACCGGACCGGGGCTGACCCGCGTTCCGGTTTTTCTTATTTTATGGGGGTGCCGGCATGATCAAGCACCGCGGTTTCCCCTCCCGGCTTCCCGGCACAGATTTCCAGTTCACGATCCGGCGCGCTAACCCCAAAGGGGTCACGCCACTCAAGGAACGCGCGCGCCATGCAGACCGTCGTCCTGCGGATCGCCGGGCCGATGCGGCCTTTATGGCGTGTTTGTGGGAACACTTCGGTGCCGAGCCCTTCGCACGGGGCAATCTGGACGCCGGGCGCTTGAGTTGGCTCTTGGGGCGCGAGGTCCTACCGGCCACCGATCCGTTTGATTCCGAAGACTACGACGCGCTCCTGCAAATCGACGAAACCACGGCCCGCCGCAGCTTTCCGGAGGCGTTCGGAGAGCAATGATAGGCAACTTCCCGCTCAACTCCCCGCCAATCCGGCAGATTCCGGCAGGTTCGGGCACTCTGCCAGCGCCGCCCTTTAAAACGCG
>CAWUIX010000316.1:0-4007 GCA_963922395.1 uncultured Rhodobacterales bacterium
GGGGATATCACTCCGGCTTCCGGGCTGTTGCCTGGGGCGCGGCTGAAAGTGATGGCGGCACTGGGCGAGGCGCGGTTTCTGTATATTCTGCGGGATCCAGTGGCACGGTTGTGGAGCCATGTGCGCATGATCGCGGGGCGGCGGGAGCCGGATGGATCGGTGACAGCGGAGCGCGCGGGCCGCATCCTGAAGCGGACGCTGCGGGGCGACGAGGGTGAGATCGAGAAGCGGTCGGACTATCGTGGGGCGCTGAAGCGGCTGTTTGAGGCGGTTCCGGAGGCGCGGCGGCTGGTCGTTTTCTTCGAGGATCTTTTCACGGGCGATGCGACGGCGCGGATTTGCGCGTTTCTTGGCATTACGCCAGCGCCTGCTTTGGCAGATGTGGTGCATGGGGGCCAAGCGCTCGACATGACACCGGACCAGCGGGCCGCAGCGCGGGCCTGGCTGGACGATCAGTACGGATATGTGGCCCGGGCGATGGGGCGGGTGCCGCCCGCCTGGGCAGAAAGGGTGTAAGATGGACGGGAATTTTGACGACGCCCTGACGGGCGAACAGAAGATCCGGAACTTTAACATCAACTTCGGACCGCAGCATCCGGCGGCGCACGGGGTGTTGCGGCTGGTTCTGGAGCTTGACGGCGAGATCGTGGAGCGCTGCGACCCGCATATCGGGCTTTTGCATCGCGGGACCGAGAAGCTGATGGAAAGCCGGACCTACCTGCAGAACCTGCCCTATTTCGACCGGCTCGATTACGTGGCGCCGATGAACCAGGAGCATGCCTGGTGCCTGGCGATCGAGAAACTCACGGGCGTAGAGGTGCCGCGCCGGGCCTCGCTGATCCGGGTGCTTTATTCCGAGATCGGGCGGATCCTGAACCACCTTCTGAACGTGACCACACAGGCGATGGATGTGGGCGCGCTGACCCCACCGCTTTGGGGCTTCGAAGAGCGTGAGAAGCTGATGGTCTTCTACGAACGCGCGTGCGGGGCGCGTCTGCATGCGGCGTACTTCCGCCCCGGTGGGGTGCATCAGGATCTGCCACCCGAGCTTCTGGACGACATCGAGACCTGGGCGGGGGAGTTCCCCGCCGTTCTCGACGATATTGACGGGCTTCTGACCGAGAACCGGATCTTTAAGCAGCGGAACGCCGATATCGGGATCGTTACCGAAGAGGACATCCAGAACTGGGGCTTCTCGGGCGTGATGGTGCGGGGGTCGGGCCTGGCATGGGATCTTCGTCGGTCGCAGCCCTATGAGTGCTATGACGAGTTCGACTTTATGGTGCCGATTGGCAAGAACGGCGACTGCTATGACCGCTATCTCGTGCGGATGGCGGAGATGCGGGAAAGCCTGAAGATCATCCTGCAGGCGATTGAAAAGCTGCGTGCGCCGGAGGGGCAGGGGGATATCCTGGCCCGTGGGAAGATCACGCCGCCGTCGCGGTCCGATATGAAGACCTCGATGGAAGCGCTGATCCATCACTTCAAGCTTTACACCGAAGGGTTCCACGTGCCGGAGGGCGAGGTTTACGCCGCCGTCGAGGCGCCGAAGGGTGAGTTCGGCGTGTACCTGGTGGCGGACGGGACGAACCGGCCCTACCGCGCGAAACTGCGCGCGCCCGGGTTCCTGCACCTGCAGGCGATGGACTACGTCGCGGGCGGGCACCAGCTGGCCGATGTGGCGGCGATCATTGGGACGATGGATGTGGTGTTTGGAGAGATTGATCGGTGACGGCACGGGTTGTCGACTGTGGAGAGCATGGGCTTCGCCCGCCTGCTTTTATTTGCGGGCATGCCTTGAAAGCAGCAATCGAAGAGCGACCGCAGCCGTTCTATTGGACGGACGTCAACGAAGAAGAGCCATGCGGATGGTGCGAAGCCTGTCATGAGCGCTACGAAGCGGCCGGAGGGGACTGGGTCGGAGAAGCAGAGGAAAAGCTCGACGCTCAGCTCATTTGCGTGGACTGCTTTCGCGACATCATAGCACTGAACGGGTACACATGCTGAGCGGTTGTTATTTCAATAGCGATCACTTGGAGGCGTCGTGAGCAGAACACCAGCCTCCAACATCCTTCTCGCTGTCTCGACCCTGATCGCCGCCATCTTCGTCGGCGCGCAGGCCTGGGTGGCGCGGGTGGCGTTTGTGGAAAGTTCGGAGACGCGGTTTCTGGAAAAGAAGCTTGATATCTGCTTTCAAAACTTCGACGCGGCGGTGGCGCTGGATGCGGAGTTGCGGGCGTTGACCCCGGGGATCGGGGAAGATGAAGGCTGGCCGCCGCGGGTGAGCGTGATGGACGGTCCTGAGCTCGTGCGCATTCAGGATCGCGTCGTGCCACTGTTGAACAGCTTTGAATCGAGCCTTGCCAAGGCGTCGATCCTGGGCTCGACGGATCGGTTCCGGTTGTTTCTGGGTGGGCAGCTTGAGGGGTTGAGCCAGCGCTTGCTGACGGTGTCCCCCGCGCGATTGGGTGAGCCCGAGGCAGATGCGGAATTGACGAATATACTGGAGACGTTAAGCGACTTTCTTGGGGCGCAGTATTCGGTCTTTGAAGGCTGTCGCCTGGTCGCGGAAGGAGAGGTCTGATGCTGCGGAGATTACATCCCGAGCAACCTGAGAGTTTTGCGTTTACCCCGGCCAATCAGGCCTGGGCGGAGGCGCAGATCACCAAGTATCCCGAAGGCCGGCAGGCCAGCGCCATCATTCCGCTTTTGTGGCGGGCGCAGGAGCAGGAGGGCTGGCTGAGCCGTCCGGCGATTGAGCATGTCGCGGCGATGCTGGATCTCGCCTACATCCGGGCGCTGGAGGTGGCGACCTTCTACTTCATGTTCCAGCTGCAGCCTGTTGGATCGGTTGCCCATATTCAGATCTGCGGCACGACCTCCTGCATGATTATGGGGGCCGAAGATCTGGTCGATGTCTGCAAGACGAAGATCGCGAAGCGGGCGCATGCCGTTTCCGACGATGGTAAGTTCAGCTGGGAAGAGGTGGAGTGTCTGGGCGCCTGCGCGAACGCGCCGATGGCGCAGATCGGGAAGGATTACTACGAGGACCTGACGCCGGAGCGGCTGGGCGAGATCATCGATGCGATGGGGCGTGGCGAGGTGCCGACGCCGGGACCGCAGAACGGTCGGTTTGCGTCAGAGCCGTTGTCTGGGCTGACCTCGCTGGCGGAGGGGGAGCGTTTGGCGGCGAATGCCTCGGTTTCGCTGGCAACAGATATCGGCGACACGATCAAGCGGATCGACGGAACCGAAGTGCCATTGAGGGCGCCCTGGCAAGGGGCCGAGGCCGCGCCGAGCCCGGCGGAAGAGGCGGCGGCGATTGAGGCGGCCAAGGCTGCTCCCCCACCGGTCGAGAGTGAGAAGGACAAAGAGATCGGACGTCCGGCGGAAGGATCAGTTCTGCCGGAAGCCGGTGAGAAGCCCGAAATGCTGTCGGAAGCGCGTGAAGGCGGCCCTGATGATCTGAAGCGAATCAAGGGTGTAGGGCCGAAGCTTGAAGCCCTGCTCAACCGTCTTGGCGTCTACCATTTTGACCAGGTTGCAAGTTGGACGGAGGCGGAGGTTGCCTGGGTCGATGACAACCTGGAAGGCTTTAAAGGCAGGGTTTCGCGCGACGGCTGGATCGAACAGGCACAAATGCTTGGCAAAGAAGGCGAGACAGACGCGTGACAACACGCTAAAAGCGATAAAAGCGACAAAAGCGCGCAGCCGCTTAGACTGTTCGGATCAGGGAGAAGCCATTGATGACGAAACAAACTCAGAACTCCATGACCTTGGTGGGCATCCTCGCCGGGGGCATCGCGTTCGTTGCCTTTCTGGTGATGCTCGTGTTTGGCAGCGGGTTCAACGTGGCCTTCTTTATGGCGATCCTTCTGGGTCTCGTCGTCGCACTATTTCTCTTCCGATCCTTCCATTCGAGCCTTGAGCCTGCGAAGGGAGCGGGCACCGCGCCGACGGTCTCGGCGGGTGTGCCCGTTGCGCCAGAACGGACCGCTGCACCGGCG
>CAWUIX010000317.1:0-3999 GCA_963922395.1 uncultured Rhodobacterales bacterium
CGCCGAGGCGACGGCTGATCACTTGAGCTTGGCCGAAGACTTGCTTTCCGCCGTGGGTGCGGTCGTACGGCTTGAGGGCGAAGATCAGATGGACGCGGTCACCGCCGTCTCGGGATCTGGACCCGCCTATGTGTTCCACTTGATCGAGACAATGACAGCGGCCGGGGTAAAAGAAGGCCTGCCAGAGAACCTGGCCGCGAAGCTTGCGTTGGCGACGGTCGCCGGGGCAGGGGCGCTGGCCGAGGCATCGGGCGAGGATCCCTCGACACTTCGGGTCAATGTCACCAGTCCTGGCGGGACGACAGCGGCCGCGCTTGAGGTTCTGATGAACCCGGACCGCGGCTTTCCCGCCCTTCTGGAAGAGGCGGTCGCTGCCGCCGCCGCCCGTGGCCGGGAGCTTGGACAATGACGATATCCTTCGATGACTTCATGAAGGTCGACGTCCGCGTGGGGCAAATCACACAGGCGGAACCGTTTCCGGAAGCCCGGAAACCGGCCATCAAACTGTGGGTCGACTTTGGACCGGAGATCGGAGAGAAGAAGTCTTCTGCCCAGATCACGAAGCATTACTCTGTCGAGTCTCTGCCAGGGAAACGCGTTCTGGCCGTTGTGAACTTTCCTCCTCGTCAGATCGGGCCAGTTATGTCGGAGATTCTGGTTCTGGGCGTCCCCGACGACGAGGGAGAAGTCGTCCTTATCGTGCCGGACAAAGATGTGCCGCTGGGAGGGCGTCTTTACTGATGACCAAGGTTTTCATCTCGCGTCCGCTGCCTGAGGCCGTCATCGAGCGGTTGCGAGAGGTTTTCGACAGCGTTGATGTGCGGTCGGAAACGCTGCCGATGACTGCCGATGAAATGGTGTCCGCCCTGCAGTCTTATGACGCGATTTTGCCGACGCTTGGCGACAAGTTTTCGGCGGAGATCTTCGACACGGCCCACCCGATCCGGGCGCGTCTGCTGGCGAATTTCGGGGTAGGGTACAATCATATCGACGCGACGGTTGCCGCGGATCACGGGATCGCGGTGACCAACACACCAGGCGCTGTCACCGACGCGACCGCCGATATCGCGATCATGCTGATGCTGATGACTTGCCGCCGGGCGGGCGAGGGGGAGCGCATGGTCCGGGCCGGAGAATGGCCCGGATGGCACCCAACGCAGCTTCTGGGCCTGCACATGACCGGCAAGACGCTTGGTGTGGTGGGCATGGGTCGGATCGGCAAGGCGATTGCGCGCCGGGCGCATTTTGGGTTCGGGATGAACATTGTGTTCTTCAACCGCTCAACACTTCCCGAGCCCGGCATGCCGGCGCGTCAGCTTGGCACGCTCACCGACGTCATGGGCGCCTGCGATATCGTCGTGGTTGCTGTTCCCGGGGGCGCGGCGACGCACCATCTGATCGGTGCAGAGGCTTTGGCGGCCATGAAGCCAACCGCCCATATCGTGAATATTTCGCGCGGTGACGTGATCGATGAGACAGCGTTGATCACGGCGCTCCAGAAGGGACAGATCGCGGGGGCCGGGCTGGATGTCTATGAGCGCGAACCCACTGTTCCGGATGCGTTAAAGGAGATGGAGAATGTCACGCTCCTCCCGCATCTCGGGACCTCGACGCTCGAAGTCCGGGTTTCCATGGGGCTGATGGCGGCGGAAAACATCATCGCCTGGGCAGAGGGCCGGGCGCTTCCCAATCCGGTGTGATCAATCCGGGACGCGGTCGCCGATCGCCTCTCTCCAGTGCTTGCGACACAGGGACAGATAGGTCTCGTTTCCCCCGATCTGGACCTGATCGCCCTCGGTGATTGCATTGCCGTTGGCGTCCTGACGGATCACCATCGTCGCCTTCTTTCCGCAGGTGCAGATGGTGCGCGCCTCGCGCATTTCGTCCGCCAGGGCCAGAAGTGCCGCCGATCCGGGGAACAATTCGCCCTGAAAATCGACGCGCAACCCGTAACACATAACCGGAACCTTGAGGTCATCGACCGCCCGGGCGAGTTGCCAGACTTGCTCTTTTTCCAGGAACTGGGCCTCGTCTACAAAGACACACGCAACCGGCCCTTCGTCCAACCGGCGCTCGAGTTTCGCGAATAGGTCTTCCCCCGGTGCAAATGTGTCTGCCGGTTGCGAGATCCCGATCCGGCTCCCGATCTGGCCCGCGCCCGCCCGCTCATCAAACCGGGCCGTGATCAGATAGGGGTCCATACCCATCTCGCGGTAGTTATGGGCGGCCTGAAGAAGCAGGGTCGATTTCCCGGCATTCATCGTAGAGTAGTGGAAGTAGAGCTTTGCCATGGTCCCTGCGCCTAGCTTGCGGTGCTTTCGGGAACAAGGGCGACTTTGAGCATGATTTTCTGAGGGGTCCGCTGCGCCTCTGCCAATCGCGGCTTCGCCGTCCCCACACGGCGAAAGCGCAGTCGGACCTTACGATACCGATACGGGGCGTACCGGTCACTCGTAACCACCTGGGCCTCTGCCCGGCTTGATGAATACTGACACAGGCTTTCCAAGGGCTTAATGGGAATAGAAGAGCGATTTTCCCCGGGGGCGGAGTGAACGGATGGCAAGCGCGGATACATACCTCAAGCGGCACACAGAAGTGCTGATCAAATCACTTGGCTTTGCGAAGGCGTGCGAGGTCTCCGGAAAGTCAAAGGCCACCTTGGGCCGCTATTTCTCGGAAGCCTCGGATCATGACGATCGGTTCATGCCGATCGATACGGTGGCGGCGCTTGAAAAAGAAGCGGGTTACCCGCACCTGACGGCTGCTTTGGCAGAGTTGTCTGGTGCCACGCTGGAACACGATCCCGCGCTCCCGAACCGTCCCGACCAGAACATGAACGATCATGTCATCGCGTTGAGCCAGCGGTTCGCCCTTCTGATGGCTGAATACCACCAGTCAATTGAGGACGGTGTTATCTCTGTCAATGAAGCCAAGCGCATGCTGGCCGAGACTTTGGCGCTTCAGCAAGTGTTGGTGGACATCAAGATGAAGCTCGAAACCGAGGCAGCGCCATGACAGCGCCGGTTGAGGTCGGACGGACCTTCCATTTTCGCAAGACGGTCGGCGAAAGCGATGTCTACCTCTTCGCTGGGATCACCGGGGATTTTTCGCCGAACCATGTGGACGAGGCCGCAATGGCTGAGACGGCCTATGGTGGGCGCATTGCTCACGGGGCACTGATCGTCGGGTATATGTCGGCGGGATCGACCATGGCAGTCGAGGCGTCCCGGGACACGCCCTGGGGAACGCCAGTTTCGCTGGGTTATGACAGGATCCGCTTTTTGCATCCCGTGGCCATCGGGGACACGATCGAAGTCGCCTACCAGATCACGGGCTGGGATGGGGACGCGCGACGTACCCGATCCGAGTGCCGGGTGACGAACCAGACTGGTACCCTGGTCGCGATCGCCGAGCACATCATGAAGTTTGTGCCGAATGATACCTGACACTGTTCAGGCCGCATTCATCTAAATTTAAGCGCAACGCGGCAGACCGTCCGGAAATTCAACTCTGGAGGTTCACATGACAGCTGCCCTTTTGATGGAACGCCGCCGGGCCGATCCCGCCGAGATGCGCCGCCGATACATTGCCGGGTTGCGCGACAACGAAGTGGAGATGACGGGAGCGGATATGGGCGCGGGCGCGCGCCATCCACGCGCCTGGGTCGGGCCGCCGCAGGTTTACGATCTGGTGGGTGCCAATCAGTTTCAGTTGCTGATCGATCTGGGATTGCGGGATTACCATCGGTTTCTCGACGTGGGCTGTGGCAGTCTTCGTCTGGGTCGTCTGGCCATGAGTTACCTATTGCCGGACCGGTACTTCGGTGTTGAGCCTGAGAAAGAGATCCTGAACCGTGGGTGCGAGATGCATTTCGGGGCGCCTTTGGCGACGTCTCAGGTCATCGCCGCCAAGCGTCCGCGTTTTTCCTACAACGCAGAGTTCGATTTCAGCTTCACGGACGGGCCGGTGGATTTCGTGTTTGCCCAATCGATCGCCTCC
>CAWUIX010000318.1:0-3985 GCA_963922395.1 uncultured Rhodobacterales bacterium
GGCAGCCTTTATGATGCGTTCTATGGGACTGACGCCATCGGTAGCCCCCCGCCGGGCGGCGCCTACGACAGGGGCCGGGGCGCGCGTGTCGTCGCGCGGGTTCGGGTGTTTCTGGACGAGGCGTTTCCGCTTCAGGGCACGAGCCACGCCGATGCCAGACGCTATCACATTCACAACGGGCAACTGCTGGTCGATGACCTGCCGCTGATCGATCCGGGCAAGTTCATTGGGTACCGGGGTCACCCCCGTGCGCCGGAAGCAGTGCTTTTGCGGAACAACGGCCTGCATGTCGAACTGGTTTTTGACCGGACGCACGCCATCGGTGCGCGCGACCAGTGCGGGCTTGCCGATGTGCGGATGGAAGCGGCGGTTTCGGCCATCATGGATTGCGAGGATTCGGTGGCCTGCGTGGACGCCGAAGACAAGGTTCTGGCCTATCGGAACTGGCTGGGCCTTATGAAGGGCGATCTGGAGGACACGTTCCAGAAGGGTGGGGAAACGCTCACGCGACGCCTGAGCCCGGATCTGACCTACACGGCGCCGGAGGGTGGTGAAGTCACCGTGAAGGGGCGGGCCCTGATGCTTGTCCGCAACGTCGGACACCTCATGAAGAACCCGGCGATCGAAGGGGCTGATGGGGAGATCTTCGAAGGTCTCATGGACGCGATGGTCACCGTTCTGATTGCGATGCATGATCTGAAGAAGTCGGACGGCGCCAGAAATTCGGTGACCGGTGCGGTCTACGTCGTGAAGCCGAAAATGCACGGGCCCGATGAAGTCGCGCACACGGACGCGATCTTCACGCATGTGGAAAAGGCGCTCGGCCTTCCTGCCAACACCGTGAAGATCGGGATCATGGACGAGGAACGCCGGACCAGCGTGAACCTAAAGGCCTGTATCCGGGCCGCGCGTCATCGGGTGGCGTTTATCAATTTTTTTTTTATTGATAGGTCGTGCTATGAGATCTACACCTCGATTGAGGCCGGACCGTTTAGCCGCAAGGATTTCATAAAGCGCAAGTCCTGGATCTCGGCCTATGAGAACCGGAACGTTGATATCGGCCTCGCCTGTGGCCTGTCCGGAAAGGCCCAGATCGGCAAAGGCATGTGGGCGATGCCCGATCAGATGGGGGGCATGCTGGAAGCAAAAATCGAGCACCCGAAATCCGGCGCGAACTGCGCCTGGGTGCCATCGCCGACGGCGGCCACGTTGCACGCGCTTCACTACCACAAGGTCGATGTCTTCGCGGTGCAGAAGAAGCTGCGCGTTGGTGGCCCGCGCGCGCATGTTGACGGTCTTTTGGAAATCCCGATGGCGAGTTTCCGCAAGTGGTCGCGCGATCAGATCATTCGCGAGGTCGAGAACAATGCCCAGGGCATTCTTGGCTACGTTGTCCGCTGGGTCGATCAGGGTGTTGGCTGCTCGAAGGTTCCTGACATCAACGATGTTGGCCTGATGGAGGATCGCGCGACTTGCCGGATCTCGGCCCAGCATGTCGCCAACTGGCTCCACCACGGGGTGGTCAGCCGCGAAGATGTAGAAGCGGTTCTGCGTAAGATGGCCGAGGTCGTGGACCGCCAGAACGCGGGCGATCCGATCTACGAGCCCATGGCGCCAGGATTTGACGGGGTGGCATTTCGCGCGGCGTCCGAGCTGATTTTCGAAGGTAAGGCCCAGCCCTCGGGCTATACCGAGCCTGTGCTTCACGCCCGCCGTCTGGAAAAGAAATCCGCCGCCTGACCGAGGAGAGAGACCTATGGCCGAAATCAGCCTGACCCGCGCCCGCAAGATCATCCGCCAGACCCTCGCCAAGGGGCGGGAGATGGAGCTCAAACCCCTGTCCGTGGTGCTTTTGGACAGCGGTGGACACGTAAAGGCGTTTGAGCGCGAAGATGGCGCGAGCCCCGGCCGGTTCGATATCGCGCACGGCAAGGCATACGGGTCCGTCATGCTTGGACTGGCAGGGACGGCGCAGATGGCACGGGCCGAACAGCAAGCCTACTTCATGGGTGCGGTGAATGGGCTTTATGGCGGTAAGGTCGTGCCCGTGCCGGGCGGCGTCCTGATCCGGGATGGCAAGGGCAATGTGATCGGCGCCCTGGGTGTCACTGGCGATACCTCGGACAACGATGCTGCCGCTGCCACCGCGGGGATCGAAAGCGTCGGTCTGACGCCTGAAATCTAGGCATTTTCTGCAACGCACAGCGGGATGTGCGGGCCATGGCCTTTTTTTCGCCGGACCTGCCGGATATATCCGGTTGGACCTGAGCAAAAAGGTAAGGCATGGCGCGTCCCGTCATAGGCATCATTGGGAACCGATACCTGATCGACGATCAGTACCCCGTCCATTCGGGCGGGGTCATGGGCAGTCACGCAGTCGTCCAGGTGTCAAAGGCCATGCCTTTGATCATTCCGCCCGACCCCGACTATGTCTCGGTGCCCGAGATCCTGGAGGTTTGCGACGGATTTCTTCTTCCCGGTGGACGGCCCAACGTGCACCCGGAAGAATACGGGGAAGAGGAGACCGAAGCCCACGGTACCTTTGACCGCGCGCGGGATGCGATCACGCTCCCCCTGATCCGGGCCTGTGTGGAGCGGGGTCAACCCTTCTTTGCGATTTGCCGCGGGTTTCAGGAACTGAACGTGGCCATGGGTGGCTCGCTCTATCCCGAGATCCGCGAACTGCCGGGGCGGATGAACCATCGGATGCCCCCCGATGGGACGCTGGAAGAGAAGTTCGAGCTGCGCCACGACGTGACCCTGACGGATGGTGGGGTTTTCCATGAGCTGCTGGGTGAGATCGTCGTCAAAACGAACTCTCTGCATGGTCAGGGGATCAAGAGGCCCGGTGACCGGATCGTCATCGACGGGCGCGCGGATGACGGGACCGAGGAAGCTGTCTATGTCGACGGCGCGCCCGGGTTCGCGCTGGGGGTTCAGTGGCATCCCGAATGGAATGCCGCCAATGATCCTGTGTCGCGGCCCTTGTTTGCCGCCTTCGGTGAGGCCGCTTCGAAGTGGTCTGACGGGGAACGCCCGCGCCGGTTGAAGTCAGCCTGATCGCGTCGGGGGGCCTTTCGTGGTGCGCTGCCCCACACCCCGGAGTATTTTCGCCAAGATGAACGATAGGGTCGTGTGCGCGGGACTCTCATGCTTGCAGAGGGGGCGTGGCCCGTGGCAGATGCGGGCACATCAATTCCGCAGTCAGGGCTGGAGAAGCTGATGAAGCGTTCCCGTATTAACGACATCATGGCAGAGGCCGATACCATGATCCGGCATCATGGCTTTACCCTGCCACCGTTTGCCTACTGGACACCGGAAGAGTTCAAGGCACGGACGGATGCACGCCGGATCGTCGAGGCGCGCATGGGCTGGGACATTACGGATTACGGGCAGGGCAAGTTCGATACGCTGGGTCTGTTCCTGTTTACGCTTCGGAACGGGAGCCTTGCTGATCTCGAGCGCGGACGCGGTATGGTTTATGCCGAGAAGCTGCTGATTTCGCGGCAGGACCAGATCAGCCCGATGCACACCCATGTCATCAAATCCGAAGACATCATCAACCGGGGCGGCGCGACGCTGGCGATTGAACTCTTCGGGTCAGACGATGCGGGCAATTTCGCCGAAGACAAGGGGGGCCTCGTCCTCTGCGACGGGATCGAGCGTCCGTTTGGTCCGGGTGAGGTTTTGAAATTCGCGCCGGGCGAAAGCGTGACGCTGATGCCGGGCGATTGGCATGCGTTTTGGGGCGAGGGCGGGGACGTTCTGATCGGCGAGGTGTCCACCGTGAATGACGATGTGACAGACAATATCTTCCGCGAGCCAATCGGTCGATTTTCCGAGATCGAAGAGGATGTCGCACCGACCCACCTTCTGGTCAGTGATTACGACACCTGGTTGCCGGCTGCCTAGGGCTCAGGCCATCCGCTCCAGAAAGATTGTCAGGAAAAGCCCGAGGAGTGCAAAGGCGATGCCGAACCCGGCG
>CAWUIX010000319.1:0-3981 GCA_963922395.1 uncultured Rhodobacterales bacterium
GTACCAAAGCGCCATGATCGCTGCGACCACCACCAGAATGGGGACAAGCCGGCTCATGCGCGCTCCCACCTCAAGAGGACATCAGGCAACCCCTCTTCGTTGTCACCCGGCGTCTGACGCACCTCCCTAAACCCTTCGCGGGCATAGAACCGGCGCGCCCCTTCGTTCGCGACGAAGGTCCAAAGCTCGAGGGCCGACCGCCCTGCCTTCGCATGGTCCAACAGACGCCGCCCGATCCCTTCCCCGGACCGCGCCACATAAAGCGCCGTCACCATATTGGCCTCCGGATCCAGCGCCATGAACCCGTCCACGGGCACACCGGAAACCCACACCTCACGATGAACAAAGACAAAGTCCTTGTAGAACGCCTCCACCTCCTCAGGCGTATGCACCCGGGGCATCCAATCCCGGTCGTCAATCCATGCGTTCAGGATCGCCGCACAGGCCGGTGCGTCGTCGGGCACGCCCCGCCGCAAAGAGGTGTCTACAGCCAGCAACGCGGCCCCTCCGTACGGTGGTGTTGCGCCTCAAGGCCCGAGTTCGTTAACGCCGCTCCGGTGTACAGGCTGTGTACAGCCTGTGTACGGGTTGTGCGCCCCGAAAAGCGCCCCGGGTTACCGAACCGTACGGTGGCCCTAAACCTCATCGCCCATCCCCGCACGCAAGCCTTCCCGCACCCGATGGGCAATCTCGATAAACTCACGGCTGTCCCGGATATCGAGGGGGCGCTCCTTGGGAAGCGGGCTCTCAATCACATCCGTGATCCGCCCCGGACGCGGGCTCATCACAACGATCTTCGTGGAGAGATACACCGCCTCCGGGATCGAATGCGTGACAAACAGCATCGTCTTCCCCGTCCGCCCCCACAGGCCCAGAAGCTCCTCGTTCAGGCGATCCCGCACAATCTCATCCAGCGCCCCGAACGGCTCATCCATCAGCAAGAGGTCAGCATCAAAAGCGAGCGCACGGGCAATCGACGCCCGCTGCTGCATCCCACCCGACAACTGCCAGGGAAACTTCTTCTCAAACCCTTGCAAATCAACAAGTTCCAGGACACGGCTCACCCTCTCATCCTGATCGGCACGCCCATATCCCATAATCTCCAAAGGCAGCCGGATGTTCTTTCCAATCGTCCGCCACGGGTAGAGCCCCGCCGCCTGAAACACATATCCATAGGCCCGCGCCCGCCGCGCCTCATCCGGTGACACCCCATTCACCGTAATCGCACCGCCCGTAGGATCCTCCAGCGCCGCCACAACGCGCAGGAAGGTCGTCTTCCCACACCCGGACGGTCCGATAAAGGAAACGAAATCGCCCGCCTCTATGGTCAGGTTCACATCCGACAGCGCCTGCACGGGTCCGTCATTGGTCTCAAACGTCAGATCAAGGCCCCTGGCCTCGACCACGGTTTTCCTCGCCTCGCCCATGCTTTCCTGCAATGCTGACCCCGTCACGTTCCACACCTCCGGAGACCCCGATGCCAGATTGCCAGAAACTCCGCCCCGGTGGCACATACGCGGGCAAGCAAGGGTTTGACTATTTCGAAGGAATCGCAAAGGAAACAACGGGTTCTGATGCGATTTGCATGCACCTTTTGGAGATTCCGCCCGGCGGTCGGGCAAAGGCGCATAAGCACGAAACCCATGAAACCGCGATCTACGTGCTGGACGGCGCGGCCGTCATGCACTGGGGCGACGCGCTGGAACACCGGATGGAGCTCAGCGCCGGGGACATGCTCTACATTCCCGCGGATGTCCCGCATCTGCCCTTCAATCCCTACGACACCCCCGCCCGCGCCGTGATCGCGCGCACCGATCCCCATGAACAGGAATCCGTCGTCCTTCTGCCAGAGCTGGAGCCTCACGTCCCCTGAGTTCATACCAGCTGCACCCTGCCAGCATCCTCGTCTGCAAGAACTGCGCCCCAGGCCTCGGCAACATCCTCGACGAGCGCGTCGATATGGCTTTCGGCGATGAGGTAGCCGCTGACCGACACCCGGATGATCTGCCTGCCCTTCCAGACCCCGTGGCTTGGGTAGCTCCGGCCCTTGGCCTGGACCCGGTGCAGAACCTCAAGCGTCTGCCGGTCGCCCGTCTCGCCGTCGCCCAGGGTCAGGGCCACCTGGTTACAGACGACGTCGTTCAGAATCGTTGCGCCTTCGATCTTTGAAAGCCCCTCTGCGGCCCGCCGGGCCAGCGCGCAATGGCCAGACACCATGGCGCGGACACCCGACCGACCCAGTGCCTTCAGGATCGCGTAGCTTGGCACGCCACGCGCACGGCGGGACAGTTCCATCGTGGTGTCATTGGGATCCCAATAAGCGCCCTCTTCCGGCAGATAGGCACCTTTCGCGGACATCGCGCCCAGAAGATGCGCGCGGTCCCGTACGATCACCATACCCGCGTCGTAGGGGGCCTGAAGCCATTTGTGCAGGTCCACCGCCCAGCTATCGGCCTGATCGACACCCTGTGCCAGATGGGCAAACCCCGGCACCGCATGGACCCAGAGACCGAAGGCCCCATCCACATGCACCCAGGCCCCGCGCGCATGGGCCAGCGGGATAATCTCGGCAAACTGATCCTGCGCGCCTGAATTCACGTGGCCCGATTGGAGGATCACAAGGATCGGCCCTGACAGACCTGCCAGCGTTTCGGTAAAGGCGTCGACCCGCATCCGCCCCTGATCGTCGGCAGGCACAACATGGACGCGCTTGTCGCCTAGCCCTGCATAGCGCAGGGCGGCGTG
Source organism: uncultured Rhodobacterales bacterium (assembly GCA_963922395.1). Lineage (GTDB taxonomy): Bacteria > Pseudomonadota > Alphaproteobacteria > Rhodobacterales > Rhodobacteraceae > Ovoidimarina. Next base: position 2,746 of record CAWUIX010000319.1, read on the forward strand.
GACGGCTGAATGCGCCTCGGCCCCGATGACCACCTGGATCTCGGGCGCACCGTAAAGGCCGTCGGCCTCGACATCCCAGTTTGCGCGCTTCAAGAGCGCGTGGCGGGCGGCCATGACCGCACTCGTGTTCGCAAGCGTCGCGCCCGTGACAATCCCCGCACCGCAGGTCTCCGGCAAACCCAGCAGCTCGATGATCCACTGTGCGGCCACCTGTTCCACCGCCGCCGTGGTCGGCGTGGTCTGATAATACCCCGTAACCTGGCTCCAGCCGCTGATCAGCATATCGGCGGCCACCCCGGCGGGGTGCGACCCACCAATCACGTACCCAAAGAAACCGGGAGCGGCCATATTCAAGAGCCCCGGATCGCCCGCCTCGGCAAGATCTGCAATGACCTGGCTTGCAGGTTGGCCTTCCTCGGGCAGAGCGCCGAAGAACCGCTTTGCAGCGTCATCCGGCGAAAGCACCGGCGCAACGGGGCGCTCGGCGATGCCGTCGCGATACGCGATCACCACCTCCGCCGCATGCCGAAGCGCGGTTGCCTCGTCGTCGGTTACCCCCCCGGCCAAGGCTCAGACCCCGCTCACCGGAATGCCGGTGCGCTCAACCTTCCGCGGCGCCGTCAGCTCCTTCCAGGTCGACAAGGCCTTGGTCACGCTCTGCCCCGGCGGACGCGCGACATACTCGCCATGACCTTCCTCTGTCCGGACCTCACCGTCGTGGATCGCAACCTTGCCGCGCGTCAGCGTGAACCGCGGCAGACCTTTCACATGTTTGCCCTCGAACACATTGTAATCAATGGCAGATTGCTGAATGTTGGCCGCGATCGTTTTCTCTTTCGTGGGGTCCCAAACCACCAGATCCGCATCCGCACCCACCAGAACCGCCCCCTTCTTGGGGTACATGTTCAGGATCTTCGCGATGTTTGTGGAGGTCACGGCCACGAACTCATTCGGCGTCAGGCGCCCGGTCTCAACCCCATGGGTCCAGAGCATAGGCAAACGGTCTTCAAGGCCCCCGGTCCCGTTCGGGATCTTCGTGAAGTCGCCGACCCCGGTGCGCTTCTGCTCGGTCGTGAACGCGCAGTGATCCGTCGCCACCACAGACAGCGAGCCCGACTGCAACCCGGCCCACAGGCTGTCCTGATGCTTCTTGTTCCGGAACGGTGGGCTCATCACCCGGCGCGCAGCATGGTCCCAGTCGTCGTGGAAATACTCCGTCTCATCAAGCGTCAGGTG
>CAWUIX010000320.1:0-3976 GCA_963922395.1 uncultured Rhodobacterales bacterium
GACACAGGCGACGTTGTCGTCCATGTGTTCCGGCCCGAGGTGCGCGAGTTCTATCAGCTCGAGAAGATGTGGTTGGCCCCGGGCCAGCCGGCCGCTGCCAGCACCTGATGCGGGTGGCCATCGCTGCGGTGGGCCGCCGGAGGGGCGGCCCCGAGCAGACGCTTGTCGAAGACTACCGGACGCGGTTCGACCGGACCGGACGGACGGTGGGTCTTGGGCCCTTAACCATCACAGAAGTGGAAGACCGGAAGGGCGGCGGTATGGCGGCTGAGGCCGCGCTGTTGGAGCGCGCGGTTCCATCGGGCGCGGTGATCTGTGCGCTGGATGAGCGGGGGCGGACGATGTCCTCGCCGGATTTCGCGGACTGGATGGCCAAGCTGCGCGATCAAGGGCGGCAGGATCTGGCGTTTGTGATTGGCGGAGCGGACGGGATCGACCCCGCGTTTCGGTCACAGGCAGATTCGATGCTTTCTTTAGGCAAGATGGTCTGGCCGCATATGCTGGTCCGGGTCATGTTGGCTGAACAGCTTTACCGGGCCGCGGGGATTTTGGCGGGAACGCCGTATCACCGGATGTGAGGGGGAGAAGCCCAATGGACGACGTCAGCTTTCCCTATCGATCAATGGCCCGGAACAACGCCTGGGCCAATGCGACCCTTTATGGGGCACTTGAGGCGTTGGCTGAGGGGGCATTTACCGCGCCGGGGCCCGGGTTCTTTCCATCGCTCGCGGCCACGATGAACCACATTTATCAGGTGGATCTCTATTACATCGATGCGCTGGAGGCGGGCGGTCGCGGGCGATCCGTCTATGATGCGCCGGTGTTGACGGACGTGGATGCGCTGCGCGCGGCCCAGACGGAGGCGGAACAGCGGCTTATCCGGTTCTGCGATACGCTAAAGCCTGAGACCCTGTCGGAGATGCGGATGACCGAGCGCCCGGGCGGGGACGTGTCCGAGCGGGTGGTTGATCTGCTTTTGCATCTTTTTCAGCATCAGGTGCACCATCGCGGACAGGCCCATGTGCAGCTTCAGGAGGCCGGGGTCTCACCGCCGCAACTTGATGACTTTCATCTGGAGTTTGGTCGGGTGCCATCGGCGGAGGCGTTTCGGCCCTAACACGGAGGTCGCGGGACTCCGCCCACGTCTTCACGATCTCGCGATCTGACGTGCTGTTTGCCTTGCCTTCCCCAGGGAAGAAAGGGAAGTACACGTCATTTCAAAGATTGTAGATACAGGATCCTTTCCATGAGTGGCCAATTTTTATTCGGGCCGTTCGTTCTGGACGCCGATACACGCCAATTGCTCCGCGACGGAGCGGAAGTACACGTCGAGCCACGGGTTTTCGATGTCATTCACTATCTGATCGAGAAACGGTGCCGCGTGGTTTCGAAGGACGAGCTTGTAAATCAGGTGTGGCACGGGCAGGTGATTTCGGATGCCGCAATTTCGAGCTCGATCCGGAGTGCGCGCCGCGCGCTGTCGGATGACAGTCGGTGCCCGGCTTACATCCGGACTCACCATCGGCGTGGGTTTCGGTTTGTTGCCGGTGTCGATGACGCGGACGCGGCGGGTGAAGCGGCTTAGGCGGCCTTCCCATAGAAATCCCCCGAACTTCCCCAGAAATCCTTCAGTTCTTCCACAAGTCTCCCTGTTCAATCGGGGTTAGAGAAACGAGGTCGCCGCGAGATCCGCGGCGACGCTTTCCCGGATCGGAACTCGCGCGGCACCACCCCAGGCGGCGCGTTTTCCGGTTCGGGCCATTTTAAACTCAGGATGGATTGAACAGTATGAAACGCCCTCTTTTTCTTGTTTCCGCCGCCACCACCGCGATGGTGATGGCGTCGGCCAGTGCCGGGTCGGCGCGCGATGTCGCCCTGGAGCTCCAATTCTTTGACCACCTTGATGCTGGGATGCCCGAACAGGATGTGTTCGTAGAGCGTTCTCCGGGATCTGACGAAGTTGTCCGGGTGACCAAAGAGACGGCCGACATGGACGCCCCCTTGTTTCTTTCGACCATATCGCAGCCGCATGATCCGTTCGACGCGACTGCTGTCGGACCCTTCCCGAAGGGCGCAGCCTTGGGCTTAACCCTCGGAACCTGGTTGGGTGCCTCGGGGTCCGGTCGGTACGTGTGTGAGGCTGGCGAGGGTCATATCGATGTGACGTTCGAGGGCCTTGTGCCCGACGGGGTTTATACCCTGTGGCACTTCTTTATGACGCCAACGCCGACCGAGCCCTTCATTGGAACCTTTGACCTTCCGGTCGGGGCGCTTGACGGCAGCCAGTCGGTTTTTACCGCGGATGCGTATGGGAATGCTGTTTATAAGCGGACGCTTGCATCATGCCTGCAGCTGACCGGAAGCCAGCTTGCCTCGGGCCTCGCGGTGAACTGGCACAGTGATGGTAAGACCTACGGTCCGTTGCCGGGCGACTTTGGTCTGAATGCCCACATTCAGTTGTTCACCGTGCTTCCGGTTCCGGGCGAATCCTAGGTGGTTGGGGCAGGCCTTAAGGGGTCTGCCCTACTCTAACCTCGCTGCGGGGTTCGGGAGGAGCGGAACACGACCCGTCGCTTCCAGGGTCCAGACTTCGCGGTCTTCGAAAACGGCGGCGGTGAGGCTGCGTCCGAACCCTGCCCCGGTGTCGAGGTTGACGCGGTTGCCGGCGTGTTCCGGTTTCTGGATCTGGGTGTGGCCGTGGACGATGAGTTTCCCGTGGTCGCGGGGGTCGTCGAGAAACTCATGCCGGATCCAGAAGAGATCTTCGTTGATCTGTTCGTGGATCGGGAGGCCGGGGCGGATGCCTGCATGGACGAAAATATGATGATCTGTTTCGTGATAGGCAGGCAGACCTGCCAGGAACGTGCGATGAGCGTCCGGCACCGCGCGCCGGAGCTTGCGCCGCCCCCCTACCCCGAATGTCCAGGATGGGAGCGAGACGCCATAGCTTTCCGCCGTGGCCTGCCCGCCCATGCCCGGCGAGGTCCAGGCCTGGAACTCGGCGCCCGGGGCATCCTCTAGCTGGTCCAGAAACATGCGATCATGGTTGCCCATGAGCGTGATCCAGGGTTCGCCTCGCTCCGCCCCTTCGACCAGAAATTGCAGGACCCCGCGCACATCCGGGCCCCGGTCGGCATAGTCGCCGAGGTGAACGACCAGCGCATCCGCATCGCCGGTGCGCGCCCGGTCGGCGGCGATCCGGTCGTGGGCGGCCTTGAGCATGTCGAGCTGGCCGTGAATGTCACCGAGGGCGTAGATGCGCATGGCCCCAGCCCTAGCGCGGGCGGGGGCCGCTGAAAAGCTTAAGCGACGTCAAATCGAAGCGGGCGGATCGATTGAAAGAGGCCGGTTTCATCCAGCTTGTCGATCACATTCGCCGGGATCGGATCATCGACATAGAGAAGTGCGATGGCATCCTTGCCGCGATCGGACCGGCCCAGTGTAAAGTTCGCGATGTTGACGCCGTTGGCGCCCATCGTGTTGCCGAGTGCGCCGATGATGCCGGGGACATCCTCGTTCGTCGTGTAGAGCATGTGAGCGCCGATTTCGGCGTCGATGTTGATGCCCTTGATCTGAATGAACCGGGGTTTGCCATCGGAGAAGACCGTGCCGCCGATTGAGCGTTCCCGCTCTGCAGTAACGACCGTGACCTTGATGTAGGCATCGAACACGCCGGTCTTGCCTTGTGTCGTGGTCGAGATGTCGATGCCGCGTTCCTTGGCGATGACCGGGGCGGAGACCATGTTCACGTCGGGGTTCACCACTTTCATGACACCGGCGATGACCGAGGCATTTAGCGCCTCGATGTTCATATTGGCCACGTTGCCGTTGTAGAGGATGTTGATCGCCTTGATCGGTTCGTCGGTCATCTGGCCAATGAAGGCCCCCAGATGCCCGGCGAGCTTGACCCAGGGGCCCATGACCTTCGCCTCTTCCGCTGTCACCGACGGCATGTTGAGCGCGTTGGTCACAGCGC
>CAWUIX010000321.1:0-3974 GCA_963922395.1 uncultured Rhodobacterales bacterium
CAATTCGGATTCCCCGAGAACGACCGGTACTCTCTCGAACTTGCCGAGGTTCTCCCGACCAAGCCGCCGTACGAGATGCGCACGGTCTATCGAGGCCAGCTGGCCGATGAGGTTGATGGTCGATTGTCTATTACGGTCCGCCCGAAGAAGTGACGCGTCACCGCGGAGGCGGGGTATTCGGTGCAACCTGATGGATACGTGTGTGCATATTCCTGCCGTAGCAATACCGTCCTGAGTCTTTAAGGTCCTTTCGTGTATCGTTTTTTGCGGATTCGGACGGTGCGCGCAACACGCCCCATCCTCCGTTGTGATCTGAATGGGGGATGCCTTGTTACGCCACTCGACACCCATCTATAGTGGCCGTTGGCTACCTTGCGGCGTTCGAATAGTGCGACCACTTCTCGCGCTCATCCTGTCGATCCTTGCAGGCGCCGCCCCGGCACAAGACATCCGCGAGGAAGTCGTCCGGTTCGCGCCCGGCGAAACGGGGGCAACGATCAGCGACCGCATCACCGGCTACAACACCGTCGTCTACTCTCTCGGGGCTGAGGCGGGGCAGCGGATGCGTATCCAGCTCAAGCCGACGAACCTGCAGACTTATTTCAATGTCTACGCACCGGGGTCCGGACCGGGCGATCAGGCTCTTGCCGTCTCCCAATTCACCGGTGAACTGATTTCAGACCTCAATGCGTTCGATGGAACACTGCCAACTTCAGGTACGTACTCCATTTCTGTCTACATGATGCGAGCAGCCGCGCGCCGGGACGAAACATCGGATTTCACACTTTCGGTGAGCATCACGGGCGCGTTGGACGAAGTTGTTGAGAGCGATTTTGCGGATGGCCTTCAGGGCGGGCCAGACTTCTACCAAGTCTCGGTATCAAGCGGACATCTGAATCTGCGTACCGATCCTTCGGCACAGGCCGCAGTTCTCACGAGCCTCAACGCCGGAGAAACATTGCGTAACCTCGGTTGCCGGATGTTGGAAGCGCGCCGTTGGTGTAAGGTCGAAACGGAGTCTGGTGTTGAAGGCTGGGCCGCCGGCGACTTCCTTGTGGAAGGAAGCGATCCAAGTGCGATCCTTCCGCCGGGTCCCGCATGCATGACGGCAGTTACCCGGGAAACAAACAACACTGATGTGAGCGTGCTTGAGACCCGTGCGACAGAGGACGGCACCGAGGTGATCGTGGGGGTCGGCCCGCAGCGGGCGCGATGGACCTGCACGGCCTTTGCGGATGGCAGCACGTCGCGGCCAATGTACCTGAATTGACGTCCACCATGCGAAACAGAACGCCTCATCGGCTCCACAAACGTTTTGGTTGGATCTGTGCCGCCGCCTGCTTTTCCCTCATTTCTCAGGCGGCGGCACAACCTCTTTCGGTTCCCGATCCGCAAGTTGGCGGCGATCTGGGCCAGCTTCCGCGTTTCGAGCTGTTTGACGAGGGCTGTTTCCTCGGCGCGACCCCGGACGAAACCGATCCTTGCGGGTTTGTCGTTGTGTCACTTGCACGCGCTGCCGAAGGGCGGGCCTCCACAGTATTCGGGTTGCAGATGGAGGCAGGCGAAGAATGAACGCGGCATTGAAATACGGGGTTTCCGCAGCCGGGCTCGCCTCAGCGACAATGGTCGCCGGCCTTTTGGTGAATGGCGACATCGGGAACCTCAAATGGTGGTATGTCCTGGCAGCCTGTGCCTTGGGCACTGCGGCCAGTTAGGTCAAATCCATTTTCTATGACAAGAAATAGAGCAACGGGACGGAACAGAATGACAAATTTCTCCAACATCAGAATGGCTTGCTTGTCGGTCGCAGTTGCGATCACAGCACTGGTTGTCCCGCAGATAGGGTTTGCTCAAGAGACTCACGCGCCGATGCCGTGCCCGCAGGCCCTGCCGTGGGAAGGGGAGGTCGAGGGCGAGACTTACGATTGCGGGGTCGTGACCGTTCCCGAAAACCATGACATGCCAGACGGTCGCCAGATCGAGCTGACATTCCTGCGGCTTCACACGACGACTCTCGCACCGGAGACCGATCCACTGGTCTATCTCTCCGGAGGGCCGGGCGGGTCCGCCCTTCATGAGATCACCGCGAACGCCGCGATATACATGAACATGCAGAGTATTCGCCAACGGCGTGACGTGGTCTTTTTTGATCAGCGCGGCACAGGGCATTCCACCTTGATCGCTTGTGGCCCGATGTCAGCGGCGATCGGGGTGGCCGCAGAAACGATGGATATCGGCGACGTTACTTTGGAAGAGCTGGAAGCGGTTGATGCCAGCTCAGCAGGGACGATCCTTTGGCTGAGCCTCTGCGCGGTCGGATACGAGAGCGAAGGCGTCGATCTTGGGCAATTCAATAGCATTTCCAGCGCCCGAGACATCGCGGCGCTGACAACGGCCCTCGGCTATACCGGGTACTACAATCTTTATGGTACGAGCTACGGGACACGCCTTGCGCTCGTTGCCATGCGCGAGACGCCAGAGCGCATTCGCGGTGTCATATTGGATGGAACGGTGTCGCCTGCCGTCGCGGGCACCGCGGAAACGACTACCAAGGTCCGCTTCACCTATGACTCACTGTTTGATCTTTGCACGGCAGAACCCTTTTGCGCGGAGACTTATCCGAACCTCCGAGAGCGGTTCATCGCGCTGTTGGATGATCTGGCCGAAGAGCCTTTGACCTTCGACCCGCCAATGGTGCCGAATGCCGCGGTGCGCAGGAAATTCGGCTTTATCGATGAGATTGCTCCAGATTTCTTCGCCACCTTCGCAACACTCAACAATTCATTCACACAAGGTGGCTACGCCGTCTATTTTCCGATCCTCGTCGAAGCGATGGAAGCCCGCGACACAGACCTCATTCGCAATATTCTTGGACGTGGGCCCGTGGAGAATGCGGCGGAGGTGCCAGCCGTCCCGGACCTGACAGACGTGTTTCAAACGGAGGATGCGTTTTTCGTGCGGGCGCTCGACATCCTCCGCGCGATGGATCAGGCACCCCGCGGCGAGGATACAACGGGGCTGGCCAGTGACTGGGTTCAAACGGTTGCAGACGCGTTTAACGCCCGCCTGCGAGGCGGGGAAAGCCAGGCCTCAGTGATCGCTGACCTTTATCAGCTGACGGTTCTTCCCGTGCACGGTCCTGATCCCGCGCGCCTGATAGGATTTGCCGACACCTATCTCCAAGAAGACATCGCGCAAACCGCCAACGCGCTGGTAGGTGCCATGGACGAAACAGACCTGCGGCTCACACTCTGGTCCATCGGCGACATCGCATCGCAAATGGGGGAGGTAAACGAGCGCGCGCCCTTGGCCTACTCGATGCTGCTCGGGATAAATTGCATCGAAGAGGTCGGATTTACGCCCGAGAGCTACGTCGAAGAACTGATCGCAACGAACCCTTACCCAGGCGTGCAATTGCGGGGTCTTGAGATTTACCGGCTCACACAGGTCGTCTGCAACTACTGGCCCAGCCCTTTTGAGGCTGACGATATCCTCTACCCGGTCGAAAGCGAGATCCCGGCGTTGGTTTTTTCGCAGGGCCTTGACCCACAAACCCCCGTGGATTTTGGTGAGGACGTGGCTGCGTCTTTGCCGAACAGCTTCTACCATGAATGGCCAATCGAGGGGCACGTCATTGCCAGCCGTAGCCCCGACAGCTGCCCAGGGGATATCGCGGCAGCGTTCTTGGACGATCCCGGATCTGAACCGAATTTCGCTTGTGCAGAAGCGTCAGCCTATACAACTCTGCCGTTCGAAGCAGTCCATCGGGCGTTGCAGGATGCTGGGGCAGAGTAGTCGGACAATTGGACAATAGATGCTGGTAGCAATTGGGATCATTGGTGCAACGATAGCTGGGGTTTTCGCAACCTACTTCGCCACGCGTTCACTCCTGAACGCGGAGCCCGATGACGAAACCGCGGTCCTGGCGGGCAAGATCATGTTCCGCATCGCCGGTTTGCACGGTCTTGTCCTGG
>CAWUIX010000322.1:0-3967 GCA_963922395.1 uncultured Rhodobacterales bacterium
GGTAATGATCTGTGTGCTTCTTGAAGGTGACCAGCCAGACGGACGGACTCGCGGTATGATTATCTTGGAGCCAACGGCGAAGGTCCGCACGTGAGCGGACCTCTACCCTGTCAGCTCCCTCCGCAGCCCGCGCCATAGGAGCAAATGGACCTACTGAAACGGGCTATAGATCGGCTTCAACTCGTTCTTCTCAACCTTTTCCGGCAGCGGCCGGGGCCTGTGATACCCAGACCCATTGCCGACATTCAGGTATCCGGAAAACCCATCATCGTCCGTGTAGGATAGGCCGAAATTGTAGTTCGGGCGGTCATAGTAGCGCGGATAGCCATAGCGCGACCGATAGACCGGCCTTGGATTTGCCAAAGCATCATAGGCGTTTGCCCGTGCGATCGTCTCTCTGTCGATCGCATCTTGACGAAAGAGCTCTTCCGCCGACCGCGGCGATGTTGGAACGTCCGGGTCCACTGCCGATGTCGGCAGGGGTGCAGGACGATTGATACGCACCCCATGTTCGTCGAGGCCCGGATCACCGGGCAGGCCATAGGCGCGCTCATCTGCGGAAACGGTTTCAGCAAGAAGCGGCAGCGGGCACAGAAGCGCCACTGCGAGGGGTAAAATCAGCTTGTATCTCGACATCGTCAAACATCCTCTCACGGGTGCACACCATGCCACATATGCACCGCTCAAGCAAAATCACGTTGCTGAGGGAATTAGTGTGCCGCGGCCCAGTTGGAGCCGCGCCCGGCATCGACCGTCAATGGCACCGACAAGGCGACGGCCGGGTCCGCCGCGCCCTCCATCACCGTCCTGGCTGCATCGATCAGATCATCTGCAGCGGCCTCCTCCACTTCGAACAGCAATTCATCGTGGACCTGCAGGAGCATCTTCGCCGGCAGATCCGCAATTGCCGCGGGCATACGTATCATCGCCCGACGGATCACGTCGGCAGCCGTGCCCTGAATGGGCGCATTGATCGCGGCGCGGCGCGCGAAGCCCGCCGTCGGACCCTTCGCATTGATCTCTGGCGTGTTGATCCGGCGTCCGAACAGTGTGCGGACAAACCCGTGCTCTTTCGCGAAGGACACTGTGTCGTCCATGTAGCTGCGAATGCCCGGGAACCGTTCAAAGTACCGGTCGATAAAGCCCTGGGCCTCGTCGCGGGGAATGCGGAGGTTGCGGGCCAGGCCGAAGCCGGAGATGCCGTAAATCACACCGAAGTTGATCGCCTTCGCTTGCCGACGCACGTCTGGTGTCATCTCATCTAACGGGACGTTGAACATTTCAGACGCAGTCGCGGCGTGAATGTCCTGGCCCTCGCGGAAGGCCTGCTTCAACGCCTCGATGTCAGCTATATGCGCAAGAATGCGCAGCTCGATCTGGCTGTAGTCCAGACTAACCAGGATGTTGCCCGGCTCTGCGACAAACGCTTCGCGGATGCGGCGGCCTTCCTCGGTGCGGACCGGAATGTTCTGAAGATTGGGGTCGGTCGATGCCAAGCGCCCCGTGTTCGCGCCGGCAATGGAGTAGCTCGTGTGCACACGCCCCGTTTCGGCATTTATGTGCTCCTGAAGCGCATCGGTGTAGGTCGACTTGAGCTTTTGCATTTGCCGGTAATCGAGCACACGGGCGGGCAGGTCGTGCTCGGTGGCCAGATCCTCGAGGACGTCGGCAGGCGTCGAGTATTTGCCCGTCTTACCCTTCTTGCCTCCGGGAAGGCCCATGCGTTCGAATAGGATCTCGCCCACCTGCGCCGGGCTGCCTACGTTGAACTTCTCGCCCGCAAGCTCCTGAATTTCATCTTCCAGGGCTGCCATCTTTTGCGAGAACGCGTTCGACATACGGGACAGCGTGTCCCGGTCCACCTTGATGCCGGACATCTCCATTTGCGCCAGCACCGGCACAAGCGGGCGTTCGAGGGTCTCGTAAACGGTGGTGACACGATTGCCGTGCAGTTGCGGCTTCAGTGTCTGCCAAAGGCGCAGGGTGATGTCGGCGTCTTCGGCCGCATAGCGCACGGCCTCTTCCACCGGCACCTTGTCGAACGTGATCTGTGATTTCCCGGTCCCGAGAAGGGATTTGATCTCGATCGGCTGGTGACCGAGATACCGCTCCGACAACTGGTCCATGCCATGGCCGTGCAATCCGGCGTGGAGCGCGTAGGAGATCAGCATCGTGTCGTCGATGGGCGCGACTGAGACGCCGTATCGCTTAAAGATCTTGGCGTCGTACTTCATGTTCTGCCCGATCTTCAGGACGGCATCATCCTCTAACACCGGTTTCAGAAGGGCGAGCGCCTCGTCCAAATCCATCTGACCTTCGGCAAGATCGTCTGAACCGAAGAGGTCATCGTTGGCCGCGGCCCTGTGCGTCAGCGGGATGTAACAGGCTGATCCCGCCTCTACCGCGAGCGATATGCCGACCAGATCCGCCGTCATCTCGTTCAGGCCGGTTGTTTCCGTGTCGACCGCCACCCAGCCGCGCGACTGAATGGTCTCGATCCAGGTTGTGAGTGTCTGGGCGTCCCGGACCCATTCATAGGCATCGGGATTGATCGGAGGGGCCTCTGGCATGTCGAGCACGGCCTCGCTGGGCGCCTCGGCAATCACCGGAGCCTCGACCCCCAGTGCCTCGGACACCCGTTTCGTGATGGTCCGAAACTCCATTTCCGTCAGAAAGCCGAGGAGATCTTCTGCCTCGGGGTCCTTCACTTCTAGGATGTCCAGCCCGTAGTCGAGCTCCATCGCTGTATCGAGGGTGACCAGGGTCTTCGACAGACGGATCTGATCCGCGTTGTCGATCAAAGTCTGCCGTCGTTTCGGCTGTTTGATTTCCTCGGCCCGGGCCAGCAGTGTTTCCAGATCGCCATATTCATTGATGAGAAGGGCGGCGGTTTTCACCCCAATCCCCGGCGCCCCGGGAATGTTGTCCACGCTGTCGCCCGCCAGCGCCTGGACGTCGATCACCTTGTCCGGACTGACGCCAAACTTTTCCTCGACCCCTTCAACCCCGATGCGCACATTCTTCATCGCGTCGAACATCTCGACCCCGCCACCGACAAGCTGCATCAGGTCCTTGTCCGACGAAATGATCGTGACGCGGCCGCCCGCGTCCCGCGCCATGTGCGCCAGGGTTGCGATGATATCGTCGGCTTCGAACCCTTCCTGTTCCAGACAGGCGATATTGAAGGCGCGCGTGGCCTCTCGCGTCAACGGGATCTGTGGGCGCAAATCCTCGGGCATGGCGTCACGGTTGGCCTTGTACTGATCGTAAAGGTCGTTCCGAAACGTGTGCGACCCCTTATCGAAAACCACGGCGGCATGGGTTGGCGCGTCGGGGCCTTTGTTGTCCTCGACCATTTTCCACAACATGTTCACGAAACCGGAGACGGCGCCCACAGGCAGTCCATCGGACTTTCGCGTAAGCGGCGGAAGCGCGTGATAGGCGCGGAAGATGAAGGCCGATCCGTCGATCAGATGCAGGTGATGTCCCTTGCCGAACGCCATCGCGGATCCCCCCAAAGCTGTGGTCGCCTAGACCTAACGCGCAGGGGTCGGGCGGTCCAGAAGGCTCAGTGCGCCGCTTTGATAAAGGTGCCGTTGTTTAGGTCCTGGATGGCCTGCATCAGCTCTTGACGGGTGTTCATCACGATGGGTCCGTGCCAAGCCACCGGTTCTTCAATCGGGCGACCTGAAACGAGAAGGAACCGCATGCCGTCGGGGCCGGAGGTCACCGTCACTTCGTCGCCGGTGTCGAAGCGCACCAGCGTCCGGTTTCCGGTCAGATCGCGGATATTGAGCTCTTCGCCCGCAATCTCTTTCTCGACCCGCACGCCAATCGGGGTGGAGGCATCGCGGAAGTGCCCGGATCCAGCGAAGACATAGGCAAAGGTGTTCGCATAGGTGTCGACCGGCAGCACCTTGCGGGTGTTCGGCGGGATTGAAACGTCAAGGTATTGCGGATTCGCGGC
>CAWUIX010000323.1:0-3967 GCA_963922395.1 uncultured Rhodobacterales bacterium
TACGTTGACATCGTAGGGGTCACTGGTTCGATCCCAGTACCGCCCACCATCGAGAGATCTGCCTGTTCGCCGGCAGAAAAGGAAACCGAGAGGCGCGACGCGCCCGCGATAGAAGGAGAGGACTGATGAAAGTTCGGAACTCGCTCCGCTCGCTGAAGAACCGGCATCGCGACTGTCGCGTCGTGCGCCGCAAAGGCCGGGTCTACGTGATCAACAAGACCCAACGCCGGTTCAAGGCGCGTCAGGGCTGACCTAAGCTCAAGCTTGATTGCCAGACAAAAGGACCGCTCCCTTGGGGCGGTCTTTGTGCATCAGACGAACAGAAAATCCGTCTCGTCGAGGTCAACGAGAGCGACATCCAGCAGTAGGATCGAATCCCCACTCGATCCGGTGATCAGCGAATTGGACCCGACTTGGGTCAAATGAAAGTTGGCCAAGTCCACGAAGTCATCGATCTCAGAGACCTCGCTGAGGTCGAGCTTTTCGAAAGGGTTCAGCGGGTCGAAGTCGGTGATGACGTCATCTCCATGCCCGTCTGAGAAGATAAACGTATCTGCGTTGAAATCGCCGGTTAGGGTGTCGTCCCCAGTACCGCCGATCAATCGGTCGAAACCGGCATTCCCGCGGATCGTGTCGTTGCCACTTCCGCCTTCGAGCACGTCGTTACCACCCCCGCCAAAGAAGCGATCATTGCCCGCGCCGCCGATCAGGGTGTCGTCACCGCCTTCCCCGAACAACGCATCGTCGTCGTCTCCACCGTCCCCGAAGTCGTCGCCGTCCCCACCGAAGAGGCGGTCGAAACCGCCTTCGCCATACATCGTATCGCCGCCAGCATCACCGTAAAGGTTATCAGCCTGCGCCCCACCCCAAAGCGTGTCTTGCCCGTCGCCTCCCTCTAGACGATCGAAACCGGCATCACCCCAGAGCAGGTCGTTGCCATCCTCGCCCAAAAGGAGGTCCGCTTCCGTTCCTCCGCGCAGAGAATCGTCACCTATACCGCCATAGAGGGTGTCGTCGCCCGCATCGCCCCAAAGGCGATCTAGTCCGCCATCTCCATAGAGAAGATCCGCACCCGAGCCGCCATAAAGGTTATCTGCCTGCGCCCCGCCGTAGAGCCGATCGGACCCGGCGCCTCCGATCAGAGTATCGAAGCCGGCGTCACCAAAGAGGCCATCGTCGCCGATCCCGCCATCCAGATGGTCTTCTTCGGTGCCACCGTGAAGGGTGTCGTGTCCCACGCCCCCGATCGCGTAATCGTTTCCGCCACCGAGGTGGATCTCATTGTCCGCGTCATTGCCCGTCACGGCGTCTGCCCCATGACCCAGGCGGGCATCTTCAATAACCGTACCTCGTGCAATGCTCAGATTTCCGACCAGACCAAGGACGTCAGAAATTGCCTCGGGCCTCAGATCAAGGACTTGGTTTGAGGTATCGTGAGAGAGATCAAGCAGGTCTCGCCCCCCGTCATCCTTAAGGGTCACGGCAATGGGTTCGGCTAAGTCGAGCCAGTCATCGAGGTAAGTCCCAGTGTTGCCGCCCGCCCCATACACCGTGTCGCCAGTTCGGGTGTTAGCTGTGCCGTAAAGCGACTCTATGGCCAGCAGATCCGCAGGCATCGGCGTAATCGCAAAGGCTCGGCTGGCGTTTATTGCGGTGTTCTCTGTCTGGTCAAAGTAGGACATGACGCTCATCTGCCAGCTGTCGTTGGCATAGATGTTGTCCAAACCATAAACTGCACTGCCGTTATACGGTCCCGCGTGCCCCAGGCCCAGGGCATGCCCTATCTCGTGAAGATAAGTTTGAAAGCCATAGCTGTCGATCTGATCGTTGGAGCCCACCCAGCCTGTGCCAACGTTGATGTGCGAGGACAGAATGGTCCCTGTGCCCGTGTGTGTGATCTGTGCGTAGGCACCGCTCACGTTGTCGTCGAAAGTAATGTGAGCGGTGGATGTCGTTTCGACAAAGATCAGGCCGGTCGCGTCGGACCAGGCGTCAAGGGCAGCGAGTGCCAACGTTTGGCCGACATCATTAAGTTGAGAGATATTTACATAAAGCGTGTCGCCCGCGCTCGCGTTAAAGGACATACGACCGCTCGACCAATAGTCGTCGGTGAGATACGTGGCCACCTCGTCAGCGGTCCAATCGTCCAGGGCTGAGGCGGGCACAACCGTCTCACTTCTAGCAGTGTTCCAAACACTGCCCTGATCGTCACGCCGGTAATGAAACCGGGTGTCATAGGGATGAAGCGCTGCGCAAACCTCGCACATCGCTCATAGTCCCGCCGTCTCGAACGGCGCAGTCGCGCAGATGAATTCGTCCATTCGCCCGTTCCCTTGCATGGTTCGGGCAGTCCTAGGGGAAGCGGATCAAAGAAGCCTAAACTAGGCTTCTTCTTCTTCGCAAAAATGCTGAGCAGTTGATCTAACCGTCAGGGTTCGGGATCGAACACGGTCTTGCGGCCAAGTGTGTCGCCGGGCTCTAGCTTCGGCTCCAATTCCACGCGTACGCCCGCATTGGGAACGCCTTCGGCAATACACTGTCTGACGATCTCTGCTGACTTACGCCCGATTTCCCGCCGCATGGCGTTCATCGTGGCCAGCTGCGTAGGAAAGCCGTTCAGCATATTGAGGCCGTTAAAGCCCGCCAACCCAATACGACCAGGAATATCCCAACCTTGCTCTACGCAATAGAGTAGACCACCGAGGCCAATGAGATCGTTTGAGTAGTAAAGAAAGTCCAGATCAGGCGAGCGCTCCAGCATAGCTGCCGTCATCTCGCGTCCTTTCACGAGCGCGGACCCACCATCATAGAATTCCTGATCCCTGACCTCCAAGCCCGACTTTGCCAAGGCTTCGGTAAAACCCTCAAAACGTTTCCGTGCGCGGTGATCGAGAGGCATCTTAGTGCCAAGAAACCCGATCTTCTCATAGCCACCCTTAACAATCGCGCGGGCCATCTCGCGCCCGGCACGACGGTGACTGATGCCGACGACGCTATCGATCGGGCGACCATCCGTATCCATAATCTCAACAACGGGGATCCCCGCGGCTGACAACATAGCCTGACTTGCTTCGGTATGCTCGATCCCGGCCACGATTACGCCGGAGGGCCGCCAGGATAGCATCTCATAAAGGACCTGTTCTTCGCGCTCTGGCTTGTAGTGCGTGACGCCGACGACCGGCTGCAACGGTCCGCCTTCCAAGCCCTCACTGATGCCGGACAGGACCTCTGGGAAGACCATATTCGACATGCTGGGAATGATCACGGCGACTAGATTAACGCGGCTCGATGCCAAGGCGCCCGCAATCTTATTGGGGACGTAGCCCAAGTCGCGCGCCGCCTTCAAAACCTTCTCGCGCGTCGTTTCGCTCACGTCGCCACGATTGCGTAGCACACGACTAACCGTCATCTCGCTGACACCCGAAACCTCGGAGACGTCCTTCAGCGTCAATGGCCTATTCGACTTGCGTGTCACCTTCTCGTTCATCTGGCCCTTCCCGGCTTCTCGAGGCGTTATCGCTAACGAAACCATAGATGCACGACCGGGACACGCATGCAAGCGCGAGGCGCATGGTGGTCTATGGATGGATTTAGAGCGTTGCGGAAATCGATGTCGGAGGCCTTGATCGAATGGCGCGTTCCGGCAACAAGGGACGGACGGCCCCGTAGCTCAGGGGATAGAGCAACCGCCTCCTAAGCGGTAGGTCATAGGTTCGAATCCTATCGGGGCCGCCAGAAGAGCCGAACCAATCGGCATGTGCCGAATGGTCTGAAACACGCGGCCACTTATAGGGGAGGGAGGGTATGCCAGATGTTCTGGTGGCCGGTGTCGCCGTGGCAGACATCGTGATGCAAGTTCAGTCCCTGCCCAAACGCGCCGAGAAATACCGGGCCGACGATGCGGTCATGGCCGTGGGAGGCTGCGCAGCCAACGCAGCGGTCGCCGTCGCGCGCCATGGCGGACAAG
>CAWUIX010000324.1:0-3949 GCA_963922395.1 uncultured Rhodobacterales bacterium
CGCAAACATCTGCGATCTGGACACGGACCGCGCTCGCGCCATCGCCGGCCCCGATATTCCGGTCACCGACAACCTCGATACCGTCCTCGCCGCCCCAAGCATCGACCTCATCGACATCTGCCTGCCCCCGCACCTCCATGTCGATGCGATCCTGCAAGCACTTGCTGCCGGCAAAAACGCCATCTGCGAAAAACCCCTTGCCACAAATCTCGACGACATCGACCGGATCGCCTTGGCAGAGGGCGCCTCCCCGGCCCGCGTCTTCCCGGTCTTCCAGTATCGCTACGGCCCCGCCGCCCGCGCGCTGACGGCCCTGAAAGACGCCGGTCTCCTCGGCAAACCCCTCGTCGCCTCGCTCGAAACCCACTGGAACCGCGGCGCAGACTACTACTCCGTCCCCTGGCGCGGGACCTGGGCCGGCGAAATGGGCGGCGCGATCCTTGGCCACGCGATCCACGCCCACGACTGGCTCTCCTTCGCCATGGGCCCCACCGCGTCTGTCTTCGCCCGCCTCGCCACCCGCGCCAACCAGATAGAGGTCGAAGATTGCGCCGCCATCTCCATCACGCTCGAAAGCGGCGCCCTCGCCACC
Source organism: uncultured Rhodobacterales bacterium (assembly GCA_963922395.1). Taxonomy (GTDB): domain Bacteria; phylum Pseudomonadota; class Alphaproteobacteria; order Rhodobacterales; family Rhodobacteraceae; genus Ovoidimarina. Next base: position 593 of record CAWUIX010000324.1, read on the forward strand.
AGCTCCGTCACCCTCGGCGCGGCCTCTGACACCACGCGCATCCGCCTCATCTTCGAACACCTGACCGCCGAAAGCGGCACAAACCCCTACGCCCCCGCCGAAGGCCCCTGGACCTTCACCGCCCGCGACCCTGCGCACCAGGGACAGGTCGACACCCTCACCACCGCCGCCTGCCCCGGCGCAAACGGCTATGCCGGCCTCTTCACGGCCATCGCCGCCACCCTCTCAGGTGCGCCCGCCAACCCGGTCACCCTCGCCGACGCCCGCGCCTCCATCGATCTTGTCACCGCCATCTACGCTTCCGCCCGCGACAGCCACCCCGTCCCCATGCCACCCCCGGCAGACGAGCCCTTCCGCCACTCCTGGATCCCGACCTCCGCCTAAGCTTCATCTGGCCCAAAATATCCCGGGGAGCCGCCCGCACGGGCGGCGGGGCAGAGCCCTAAAAGGGCGTCCCATAGGACGCGCTCCCTGCGATAGCGGACGAAAACAAACCGCCTGCATCAGACCCTTCATTGTCGGCTATACCGTGCAACCCAACACTGCATTCAGTCCGATAAAGATCGCGGTTGTGCTCGAGAGCGCCACAGCACCAAGGGGCTTCAACCCGTCATGCCATTTCGCCGTCTTGAACGATTTCACCGCGAGAATGACCGCCCAAATCACCACCACCCCCAAAATCGCCAGGCTCCCCAGCGTGCCAAAAGCACCGCCCAGGCACGCCGCATCGGACAAACGATCCTCGCTTGAAGAGATCACAGCAAAAATCGCGACGCCATTCTGTGCCGCCGCCACAAAGAGCGCGACGACCCAGTATATCGTGCTGTCTTCAAACGTCTTCAAAAGGCTCATTGCTCCAGGGTGGTCTCTTTTCGGGGCGAGCCGCAAAGCGTCCGAACTGTCGAATGAGACCTCTTTCTTGGTCCGCCCGACGACATATCCCCTTCTGGCCGCTCAACGGGCGCAGAATTGTGGGGGTTTCCTTCGGTTCGTAACGAAGTCTTTCGACAGCGAGGTTGGCATAGCAGACCTCAGAGAACCCAACAGAAGAAGAACTTTTCCTGTTCGTAGCGAACAATATAGTTATCGCATTGTTAGCAAGACCTTAGATCGACATATTTCAAGGATCATCCATGCACGTTTCTCAGATCACCGCGTCGCGTGCCGCTGCCATCTTTCTACCGGCGCTGATCTTTTACGCCCTCGGACAGTATGTGCTTCTGAACGGGCATCCACATGAAGATGCGTTCATCCTCTTCATTTTCTCGGAGCAACTCGCGACGACGGGTCGGATCTCCTATTACTCTGGCGGCCCGCCAACCGAGGGGGCGACCGATTTCCTCTGGATGGTTGCAATTGCCGCCCTCAACTTTGTCGGCATCGCCAGCGGGCAGGCCGCATTGCTACTGAATGCTGCGGGCATAGGACTGCTCGCCGGGCTGGTGTACTCGGGGATCGTTTTCTACCGTGGAAGTCTGCTGCTTGCGTTCCTTTTCGCGTTATCCCTGCCTTTTCAGGGTTTCATTCTGGCGGGGTATGGCGGTTTCTCCACACCGTTGTTCGCCGCCTTAACAGCCCTGATTTTTGCCACCGTTGTTCACGCCCGAGGGGCAACACTGGTGCTGGTACCGGTGCTGTCCATTATCCTGGGTCTCTTTCGGCCTGATGGCGTCGTGCTGGGCATCTGCTTCACTCTGGTGGGGCTCTTCATATGCCCGACAGAGCATCGGAGGCGATACCTTCTGGTTGCCGCAGGGACTGTGGTTGTCGGCTTGTTGTATTTTCTTTGGCGTTGGTCGTACTTCAAAGAATTCCTGCCGCTCCCACTCATGGTGAAGAGTACCGGGGATCGCATACTGAATGGGCTCTGGCCGAATATCAGCTGGGCCCAACACAACGCTTGGCTTATCGCATTATGCGCTGTCGGTCTTTTCGCTTTCACTGGCAAGGGTCAACGACTTCTTCTTGCACTGGCACCCCTGCTCGTCTTTCTGGTTTTCCTTTCCTTCGGCGTTCAGTCTCAGAACGTCGCGTTCCGGTTTCAGGCACCCGTGACGGCTTGTATATTTCTGGTCGGCGCAATTGGTTTTGCGATAATGTATAAGCGCGGCGGAGATGCCCAAATTAGGCTTCTCTCACTGTCTGCTATCTTCCTGCTCGTATCCACCGCCGGAGGCTTCGGGTTACGGCAGCAGATCAAGTACCTCACCAATGACGACTACATAAACTTCTTCCCGGTTCAGCTCTGCCCACACGTGACGCCGGACTCTTCGATTGCCCTGACAGAGGCGGGACGTCTGGCCTATTGGATGCCGGGTCGTTTCACCGATCTTGTCGGGTTGAATACCGCCGCCACCGCCAGCGCGGGCGCCACGCCAGAGTTTATTGCGGATCTCAAGCCGGATTTGATTTTCATTCACACAGCAGGGACCGCCAGCTTCCAGTGTGAGGGAAACTACTGCTTGATCGAGCCTGACGTGTTCTTCGCGGCGACCAGCGCGGCCATCTCCACCGAAGAGAGAAGGGCCCGGGTTATACAGGCGCCGATCGCTGTCTTTCAGCATGTGGCCAACCAGATCGACCGCTACGATATACTGTCTGTCCGCTACGGGGACGAATACAGTCATCTTTACGCGGTGGCCCGCGACGGACAGATCGATACAGCCGACTTTGTGTCTGCGCTCGACCAAAGTTTTTCTCCTGAAGCGCGGCTCTCATACATGGACGCTCTGAGCGCTCCCATGTGTCGTCGCTAACGGTTGGTCGGCGTAGATCTCTTCACGCTTGAGCTCCATGCGGCCGTCGATCCGCCTCCTTGCCAGAATGGGCGCCTTGCGAGTGAAGCCGCCGTTGGCCCTTTGACCGCAAAAAATGCCGCATCTGTTCTCCGTACCCCAGTGCGACACTCCAATGTCACCTCTGAGGCAGCTAAACTCAGCTAACGGTGAACTGACCCATCATCCCGCAGTCTTCGTGTTCTAAGATATGACAGTGATACATGTATGGCGCATCCTCGGTCGCTTCGTAGTCAAACCGGACCAAAACCTCTGACCACCCCTCTTCGACGTGGACCATGTCTTTCCATCCCGCAGCGTACGCAGGAGGTGGTCCCCCATTTTGGTTCAGGATGCGGAAGGAGCACCCGTGTATGTGGAATGGATGCATCTGGTCATCAACTGAAATGCGCCAGATCTCGGTATCGCCTTTTCGAACTCTTTCGTCGATCCGGTCCATCTTCATAGGTTGGCCATTAATGGCCATCGCGCCTGCGTCCCCGCAGAAGTTTTCCCAGGCCAAGGCGAGCGCGGCCAGGTCAGCTCCGACCTCCATCTCCAGTTGGAATGAGCGAGTTACGGT
>CAWUIX010000325.1:0-3940 GCA_963922395.1 uncultured Rhodobacterales bacterium
AAAACCGTTGACCGTGAGAGCGGTCCCAGGGTTCGAATCCCTGTCTCTCCGCCAGAGGCCCGTCCGACACGTGTTGGTGGTTGTGTAGGGGCATACTCGGTTTGCTTTCCCGTCGGTTAGACTTCCGGTGCTTCTGTGGCAGTCGCGATCTAACAGCATCGCGTTCGGAGTCGCGATTTGACAGCTCTCCAAGACCAAATCTAAAGTTTGCTGGTAACGCGCGCCGCAGGTGGCCAACGCGTCGCGAAAGGTAAATTGATTGCTCTCGCGAATGCCCATTTTTGTTTTTGTATTTGTTCTGTGGGTCGCGTCTCTGGCGGGGGCCTTTGCGCAAGACCGTGGTGAGCCGCTTGTGGGCGGATGGTCCGAGTTTCCGCCTTATTCCTATCTGACGAACACGCGCGGGATTGCGCGGTGGGACGGGTTTGACGTCGAGCTGCTGGACGCGATCAGCAAGCGGGCGAATGTGATCGTCGTCGCGGACAGGGTTGCGTGGCAGGATCATGTCGCGGGGCTTCAAGCTGGGGAGATTGACATTGCACCGCACGCTGTATTGACACCCGATCGGCAGGCTTACGCAGTGTTTTCAATCCCTTACCGGACGGAAACCATGGTTCTTGTCCTTCGCAAAGGAGGAGAGGATCTGGCGGGCGTGTCAGATGTGGAGGCGCTGATCGACGCCTTTAAGGATCGCCGTTTCCGCCTTGGGCTGGAGGAAGGCGTTGAGCTTCCGAATGTTCCGATGCGGGAGTTCGTCAATGATCCGGGATATGATCGGGCAATCTTTCGGATGAGCGCATTTGACCTAGTGACGGCGCTATTGAATGACGAGATTGACGGCTATTGGGCGGATCGGGTTGAGGCGGCCTATTACAACGATACGCTTGGAGTGGCGGACCAGCTGTCTCAGCACAGTGTCGAGTTGCACGGCAACCTGCATTACATGTTCAACAAGGAGACGGTACCCTGGGATGTGGTGTATCGCTTTAATGCGGCAATCGAGAGCGTCTATGAGGATGGCACCTATCAGCGGCTGAATACGAAGTATTCCTTCCCGATCCTTGTCAGCCTCTCGCTGGAGAATTTCTGGTTTCGGGCGGTCGACATCATTGGGACGATTGCCTTCGCTCTCTCGGGCCTGCTTCTGGCGCATCGGTATGGCTACGACGTGTTCGGAGCGCTGGTTCTGGCTTCGCTGCCGGCGGTCGGCGGAGGCGTTGTGCGGGATCTGATCTCGAACCGGGATGAGATCGCGGTGTTCAGCGATCCAATCTATGTGCAGATTATTCTGGGCCTCGTTGTGGGCGGGCATCTTGCCATCCGCGTGTTTCGCAAGCTGATGCCGCTTTTCGGGCACCGGGATGCGCAACCTTCGCAGACGATGTCATTTGTCGGGGCGGCCATTCAGCTTTGCGACGCGGTTGGCCTTGCGGCCTTTACGGTCACCGGCGTTGTCGTGGCCTTGATCACCAATTCGGCGCCCCTCTGGATCTGGGGGCCGATCCTTGCGGCACTGACGGCGGCGGGCGGGGGCATTTTGCGCGATATAACCCGGTCTGACCCTGATATCCCGTTCCTGAAGGGCGAATTCTACCCCGAGATTGCCGCGGTCTGGGGGCTGTTCCTGTCGGTGTTCCTCCTATGGGAGGCGCGGCTTTTTGAACCGAGCCATATCAGCCTTGGGATCCTCCTCACCTTTGCCGGGGCCCTGGTGACGCGATTGGCTGTAATCAGATTTGGTTGGAAAAGCCCTTTGTTTTCCGCCTCATAAGTGGAATGGCGCCGGATAGATGGGTCGGAGATGTCCGGAATTCGTCCAATCCGGACGGGGCGGATGGCGCGGTTCGTGATTATCCTCGATCCAACCCATTGCCTTCAGGAAGGATCGTTTCGATGGACAGTGCAGCATTCAAGGTGAACCAGCCCGCGCAATTCACCAGCGTCAACTTCGGCAACAATGAAATTGATGAGCACAGACGCGAGCGGAAGAACCCGGACAATCCGGTGGCCCGACCTGACGATGTGGCGTCTTCCCGAAAGCCGGGGCACCCCGTAATCTCCGGCGAGGCGTTCGCGGCGATGCCAGAGGCCGATCAGGACAAAGTGGCGCTCGACATGGCCGGTCGCGCAGAGGATGACGGAGTTTTCGACAAGTTGCCGGAGTTCATCAAAGATCGCGTGGCGAAGCTTGATGACGCGGTGATACAGGCCGCACGGCTTGCGGCGACGGCCTTTGCGGATGTGTCATTCGAGGACGGCGGAAACGAGGGCGTCAACCCGGCCCCGCGGGATCGCTCGACGGTGGCGTTTGAGCAGAGAGCTGCGAACAATGCCCCGATGATGCAGCCACCAGCTGATGAGGACGCAGGCCCGAAGGTATTCGCACCGGGCGCAAAGGCGGAATACGCGGCGTTCAATGCGACGCGCGCCGAGGCAATGCCGCCGGTGTCGAAGCCGGGCGAAGCGGCGCAAAGCGAAACATAGATACCCTGCAATCATGCGACGGGGTTTTGCACCGTGAGCGAGCCAATTGAGAAGTTTGGGGCTTTCAAGGATTTCGTTGAGTTTCAGGATGATCTGCGGGATCTGATCGGACCAGAATTTCAACCTTCGCTGGACAAAGAGATTGACCATGTCGATGACATCGCCGCGGCCTATATCGCGGCGTCGACCTTTGTTGTCGTCGCGTCCTCAAAAAGTGGGCAGTCCTTCGATCTCTCTCCCAAAGGAGATCCTGCGGGCTTTGTGAAGGTTCTTGACCCGAAGCATATCGCCATTCCCGATCGGCCCGGAAATCGCCGGGTCGACACGTTGCAAAACCTGATCCGCGATCCACGTATCGCGCTTTTGTTCCTCGTTCCCGGGATGGGGGAGACCCTGCGCGTTTATGGCGAGGCGAAGCTTGTGCGTGATCGGGATCTGCTTGCCCAGATGTCCGTCAATGGACGGATGCCACAGCTTGCGACCGTTGTTTATGTCGAGCGTCTGATGATCCATTGTCCGAAATGTATCGTCCGCTCCGGCCTGTGGTCAGAGACCCCTCCCTCTCCGGATCTGCCCGGCATCGGCGCTGTGTCGGCCGTTCATGCCGGATTGAGCGGATCACCCGAGGAGCAGGAAGCTGTGGCGAAGAACGCCGGAGTTCTGAAGCTTTACTGAAGCTGTTGCCCGCCAAGTGCCTTGGATTACTTCGCTTTTGCCTGGATCTTCGACGAGGTATCCGGGCGATTTCGTGTTCGCCAGGCCGTCACTCACGAAAAAAATCCCCGCGGTTGGCTTCGGGAGAGAGCCAGGCGCGGGGATCAGGGAACAAGGGAGGAAATGAAGGGAGAAGACCCTGTCAGATCATGGCCCAGTCCGTGAACCGGAACGGGGGTTGCGCATGTTTGGAAGTGGCAGGGAGGGTTGCTTTCTTCGGGTTCGGGTTGCGCGTTTTGATCATCATGGGTCATCTCCTTTCTGATACCCATCATGCCGTTTCGTGGCGGACGAGGATATATCGCTTTCGGACGAAAATCGGCGGTTTTCGGATTCAGCCGAAATGCACGCGGCCTTCCGGGTAGCGCACGCGGGACATGGCCTGGGTCGTGAGAACGAAGCCGATGGCCAGAGGACCGACCCGGCCTACGAACATTTCGGCCATCAGGACGAGACGGCCAATGGTGTCGAGTTCTGCAGTAAGCCCGTGGGTGAGCCCGACAGTGGCGAAGGCTGAGACGACCTCGAATGTCAGGTCGAGGAAGTCGAGATGAACGTGGGTCGCCGCCAGTGTGAAGACGCCCAGGACAACGAAGAGCATACTGAGGGTGATAATGGCCATCACCTTGAAGATTTCATCGGCGGGCAGGGTGCGTTTGAAGGCGCTGACTTCGCGGCGACCGCGAAAGAAGGCCATGGTGGCGAGGATCAGGACGACGAAAGTGGTGACCTTCACGCCGCC
>CAWUIX010000326.1:0-3937 GCA_963922395.1 uncultured Rhodobacterales bacterium
CGTGTTGGGCGTTGTGCCCTTGCTCTGGGACACGTTCTTTCAGTCGCTGGCTGTCGTGATCATCTGCGGGCTGAGCTTTGCGACCGTTCTGACGCTCATCATCGTTCCGACGCTCTACACGATCTTCTTTAGGATCTCTGAGGGATCTGCAGAGGCTGCCTGAGCCGTCATTGCGATTGAATGAACTCCGCCTCGATGGCGAAGGTGACCTCGTCGCCCACCCCGAAGGTTGAGCCCGGCTCTGGCACGCCGAAGACCATGCCGAAGTCGGATCGGTTCAGGCGGCCGGTCGCGGAAAAGCCCAGGCGCGCCCACGGTTCTATGACGCCGGGCGGGAAGCCGGTGTTGAACGTCACCTCCAACGGCACGGGGTGCTCGGTCCCAAGAAGGGTGAGGACGCCGGTGACTGTTGCGGTGGTGTCGTCCGTCAGGTCGATGCCAGTGGACTGGTAGTTCATCACCGGGTGTTCAGGCGCGTTGAAGAACGCGGGTCCCATCATCGTCTCAACGAACTCTGCGGGCGGGGCGGGAAGGTCCAGCGACGCAACATCAATCTCTGCCGAGAGCGCCGCGTCGCCGGGATTCGAGGGGTCGATCTCTAGCGTCGCTGTGAACGTATCGAAGCTTGCCGTGAAGTTCGAAAGGCCGAGGTGGCTGATGGTGAAGGTGATCGAACTGTGCGTGGGGTCAGCCGTGTAAGTCCCGGCGGGCAGGTCGGATTGTGCCATGACCGCAAGGGGTGTGGCGCATGAAATGATCAGGGCTAGAGCGCGCATGTAGGGCCTTTCGCAATACCTTCACCTGCCGCAGATCTAGCGCGATTTTCGTCAGAAGTGACCGCATCCCCTGAATGTGATAGTGTGCGGTCAACGTCAGCCAATGACGGAACGGGAACCGGGGGCCCCGGGTTAACCTACGGCCCCTTCGATAAAGCGTCGCGTCTCCTCCTCGCGAGGTGCATTGAAGATCTGATCTTTTGTGCCGATCTCCAGAAGCCGTCCCATATGGAAATAGGCCACCCGGTCTGCGATCCGGCGCGCTTGCATCATGGAATGGGTGACGACCACGACGCTGTGGCTGGTCCCGAGATCCATCATCAGATCTTCGGTGACGGCGGTGGCAATCGGGTCAATCGATCCCGTGGGTTCGTCCATCAGGAGAACATCAGGATCAGTGGACAGGGCACGGGCCACGCAGAGGCGCTGTTGCTGTCCGCCAGACAGATCGAGGCCCGATTTGCGGTGGAGATCGTCCTTGACCTCCTCCCGCAGCATGGCGCGTTTCAGGCAGGCCTCCACGAGCGTGTCGGCCTCACCCTTATTGTGTGCGATTCCGTGGAGCCGGGCGCCGTAGGCGACATTTTCGTAGATGGTCATGGCAAACGGATTGGGCTTCTGCGCAACCCAGCCGAACTTCCGGCGCAGAACAGGGGGATCGACGTCACGCGCATGGATGTCCTCGCCATCCATAAGGACGGTCCCGGTGATCCGGACGCCCGGTGTGGCCTCATGCATCCGGTTGAGGACCTTTAGCGCGGTGGTCTTGCCGCAACCTGAGGGCCCGATAAAGGCAAGGATTTCATTTCGATTGAGCGTAAAGTTCACATCGAACAGGGCCTGCTTTTCGCCGTACCAGAGGTTGAGGTCAGTCACCTCCATTAGGGCGGTGTCGGTCGCAGGCGTGGCCGTGGCTTGAGAGATTTCGCGCATTTCCATCGATTCACTCCCTTCGCTGGTTGCGGGGACATTGCCGCCGCAGGGCGCGCACGATCTTGCGGTGGATCAACCACAGTCCAATCTTCATAAAACCTTCACAGAACGGGATGGCTTGGCAGATGGTCCGATTTGGCGTAGGGAGGGCGCATGAACCGGTACGGCAACCAGATTATCTGCTGCATTATCCGCTGACATTTGTCGCGCGGGCCGGTCACCTTTTCCTACAAAGCTGAACTTGCTATGGCCCGCGCGGCACCAGTGCGTTTGCGATGTGCGGCATGCTGAAAGGGCAAAGCATGAGCGATATACGGCTCTACAATACGGCGGTGCGGGACAAGGTTCCGCTGGAGCCACTCGTCACCCCGGGACAGCCGAAGATGTATGTCTGCGGGCCGACGGTGTATGACCGCGCGCATCTTGGGAATGCCCGTCCTGCGGTGTTGTTCGACGTCCTGAACCGGCTCCTGCGTCATGTCTATGGAGCGGAAAACGTGACTTACGTCCGAAACTTCACCGACGTGGACGACAAGATCAACGCCGAGGCGCGGCGCCGGATGGACGCGGGCGTGCCCGGGACCATGGAAGAGCTGATCCGAGGGCGGTCGGATGAGACGATTCAATGGTACCTAGAGGATATGGCAGCCGTCGGTGTCGGTGAGCCTGATGAGATGCCTCGCGCGACGGAATACATCGCGCAGATGATCGCGATGATTGAGGCGTTGATTGCGCGCGGCCACGCCTATGCTGCGGAGGGCCATGTGCTGTTCGGGGTTCGCTCCTATGACGCCTATGGCAAGCTATCGGGCCGCTCTGTCGACGACATGATCGCGGGGGCGCGGGTCGAGGTGGCGCCCTACAAGGCGGATCCGATGGACTTTGTGCTCTGGAAGCCGTCGAGCGAAGAGGAGCCCGGTTGGGACAGTCCGTGGGGCCGTGGGCGGCCCGGTTGGCACATCGAATGCTCGGCGATGGCGGCGGACCTTTTGGGCGAGACGTTTGACATTCATGGCGGCGGGAACGACCTGATCTTCCCGCATCATGAGAATGAGATCGCCCAGTCGAAATGCATGGGGCACGCATTTGCCCGGATTTGGATGCACAATGAGATGCTTCAGGTCGAGGGGAAGAAGATGTCGAAATCGCTCGGCAACTTCTTCACGGTGCGGGATTTGCTGGATCAAGGGATCCCCGGAGAGGTGATCCGGTTCGTGATGCTGTCGACGCATTACCGAAAGCCCATGGATTGGACGGCGGAAAAGGCGGCGGAGGCAGAAGCGACCCTGCGCAAATGGGATAGCATAGTCGGTGACGCCGAGCCGGGCGATGTGCCGGCCGAGATTGTCCGGGTTTTGTCTGATGATCTGAATTCTCCGGGTGCGATCGCTGAGCTCCACAGGCTCGCTCGGGAGAAAGATGGACCTGGATTGGCGGCAGGCCTGGCGCTGCTTGGCATTGGGCTATTGGAAGGTGATGCCGAGGTTACCCTGACCGATACCGTTCGAGATTTGGTCGAGACATTGATCGAAGCACGGCGATTGGCGCGGGCGGCCATGGATTTTGCGCGCGCCGATGAACTTCGTGACGGGTTTGCCGAGGCTGGGCTGGTCGTGAAGGATACAGCGACGGGGGCCGAATGGGAGGCTGGGCCGGAGTTTGACCCAAGCAAGTTGGAGGCCCTCAAATGACGCGGGAACGTCTATATCTTTTCGATACGACCCTTCGGGATGGGCAACAGACCCAAGGCGTCCAGTTTTCCGTGCCGGAGAAAACCCAGATCGCGGAGATGCTGGACTCGCTCGGTCTCGATTACATCGAGGGCGGGTGGCCCGGCGCGAACCCAACCGATGATGCGTTCTTTGGGCAGGCCCCTAAGACGCGCGCACGGTTCACTGCGTTTGGGATGACGAAGCGTTCCGGCCGGTCGGCGGAAAACGATGATGTCTTGGCGGGCGTATTGAATGCGGGGACAGAGGCGGTTTGCCTCGTAGGTAAGACGCATGATTTCCACGTGGAGACAGCACTCGGCGTGACACTTGAGGAAAACACGGAGAACATCCGGGCGAGCCTGTTACACCTGTGCGCCCAGGGCCGCGAGGCGCTGTTCGATGCTGAGCACTTCTTCGACGGGTACAAGGCGAACCCGGGTTATGCGCTCGAATGTCTGCACGCGGCATTGGAGGCTGGTGCACGATGGGTGGTTCTATGTGACACCAATGGCGGGA
>CAWUIX010000327.1:0-3923 GCA_963922395.1 uncultured Rhodobacterales bacterium
GTCTTTCGATATTCTGGGAGACCGCACTGGGCCCACTGCAGTTTAACTTCAGCGAGCCCATCAATGCTGAGCCGTACGATGACACGCGTACGTTCGATCTCACTGTTTCAACGCAGTTCTAATGATTTTTTCTGCTGTGAGGGCGATTGGTATTGCCCTCATGTTGGCTATTCTGAGTGGACAGAGCGGCGCCCAGACTGGTGCATCGGGCATCTTAACCCTCGATCCGGAAAGCCTGTTTGAAGAATCGCTCTTTGGACAGCGCGTGCAACGGGACATTGAATTGAGAGCTGGAGCGCTTTCCGAGGAAAACCGCCGGATCGAGGCCGAGCTTGTCGAAGAAGAACGCACGCTGACAGATCAGAGGGCGGCGCTGCCGATGGCCGAGTTCCGTGCGCTCGCTGACGCGTTCGACGTAAAGGTTGACCGCATTCGCGCCGAGCAAGACGCCAAGACCGTCGCGCTGCAGGAGTTTCAGGACGCTGAACGGCAGCGGTTCTTTGGTCTGACAAGTGGGGTTCTTGCAGAGGTCCTTTCAGATCGTGGTGGGGTGATCGTTCTGGATCGCCGGACCGTTATCGCGTCTTCGGATGCGATCGATGTGACTTCCGATATGATCCGGCGCATGGATGAGACGATCGGCGATGGGGCGCAGGGTACGACGCGTCCCTGAATGTGCCACCGCTTGCCAGGGATTCACGGTGTTGCTAGGGACAAGTCATGACTGAAAAGACCACCGCAGAGCTGGACCTGATCCAGCGCATCCTGCCGCACCGATATCCCATCCTTCTTGTCGACCGTGTCGTAGACATAGAGGGCGCCGACCGCGCCACAGGGATCAAGAACGTCACCTTCAACGAGCCACACCTTCAGGGGCATTTCCCGGGGACGCCGATCATGCCGGGTGTCCTGATAGTCGAAGCGTTGGCGCAGACGGCTGCCGTTCTTGTTGGTGTTGCTCTGGATCTCGCGGATAAGAATGCACTGGTTTACTTCATGGGGATCGATGGGGCGAAGTTCCGGCGCAAGGTGGTGCCTGGCGATGTCCTGAAGCTTCATGTCGAGACCAAGCGCGGCGGCGGCAAGGTGTGGAAGTTCACGGGCCGTGCCGAGGTTGATGGGGACCTGGCCTGCGAGTGTGAGATCACGGCCATGATGGACATCCCAAAGGACGGCGCGTGACCGCGGCCATGGCGCCCGAGATTCATCCGACGGCTGTTGTCGAGGAGGGAGCCCAGATCGGGGCGGGGTGTCGTATCGGCCCGTTTTCTTTGGTGGGGCCCAGAGTTACCCTTGCTGAAGGCGTCGAGGTCAGGTCGCATGTTGTCGTGACCGGTGAGACGTCTGTGGGTGAGCAGACCGTGATTTTTCCTGGTGCGGTGATCGGCGAGATCCCCCAGGACCTGAAGTTCAAGGGCGAGGCCACACGACTGGAGATCGGGGCCCGGAACAAGATCCGCGAAGGTGTCACGATGAACACGGGCACCGAAGGTGGTGGCGGTCTGACCAAGGTCGGCGATGATTGCCTGTTCATGACGGGGGCGCATGTGGCCCATGACGCGATCGTCGGGAACCGGGTCATTGTGGCCAATCAGGGGGCCATCGCGGGTCATTGTGTGATCGAGGATGATGTAATCATCGGCGGGCTTTCGGGCATTCATCAGTGGGTCCGGATCGGGCGTGGCGCCATCATTGGCGCGGTGACGATGGTGACGAATGATGTGATCCCCTATGGACTGGTTCAGGCGCCCCGCGGGGAGTTAGATGGGTTGAACCTGGTCGGGTTGAAACGGAAAGGGGTCGCCCGATCGGATATCACCGCCCTTCGTGCAGCTTACCAGATGCTGGCACAGGGCGAGGGTGCCTTTGTAGAGCGCGCCCGGCGTTTGGGCGAAGAGACCGAGAGCGAATATGTGCGCGAGATCGTTTCGTTCATTCTGTCGGCGTCTGACCGACACTTTCTGACTCCGGGCTGAGGATGCAATGCTCGCGCTGATCGCAGGCGAAGGGGACTTACCGAAGGCTGTTTTCGAGTCTTGCGGCCGGGAGGTTCTCGTCTGCGAGATGAAGGGGTTTTCCTCCGGGTTGCCTGACCCACTGGTGTTCGAGGTTGAGCGGCTTGGGACCTTCTTCAAGGTGTTGCGCGACAAGGGTGTGTCGGAGGTCTGTTTCGCCGGGGCCGTGCGGCGCCCGAAGCTTGATCCCAAACGCGTTGATGCGCGGACGCTCCCTTTGGTGCCGAAGGTCATGGGGGCGATAGGCAAGGGGGACGACGCACTTCTGAGGACGGTCTTGTCTCTGTTCGAAGATGCGGGTCTCAGGATTGTCGCGGCGCATGAGCTTCTGCCGGAGTTGCTACCGGATGAGGGCGTGCTCACGGCCGCAAGGCCAGCGGCGCGAGACGAGAAGGACGCGGGCCGCGCCGCTGAGATCCATTCGGCTTTGGCCGCTGCGGATATCGGTCAGGGCTGCGTGGTCGCAAGTGGACTTGCCTTGGCTGTCGAGACGTTGGGTGGGACCGACTGGATGCTACGTGCCATCGCGGCGGAGCGGCCTGCGGGACCCGAGGGGGGACTGCTCTATAAGGCACCGAAGGCCGGGCAGGACCGGCGTGTTGACCTCCCGGTTATTGGCCCTGCGACCGTCGACGGTGTGGCGGCAGCCGGGCTATCGGGTCTCGTGATCGCGCAAGGCGGGGTTATGGTTCTGGACGCGGATGAAGTGGTGCGACGCGCGGATGCGGCCGGGCTCTTTGTGTGGGTCCGCAAGACATGAAGGTCTTCCTTATTGCGGGGGAACCGTCGGGCGACCGTCTTGGCGCGGCCCTGATGGCGGGTCTGAAAGAGATCGTACCTGACTTAAGCTTTGCCGGGGTTGGTGGGGCCGAGATGATATCAGAGGGCCTAGATAGCCTGTTTGATATGTCGGAACTGAGTGTCATGGGGATCGCTGAGGTTCTGCCGCGGTATCCCCAGCTTCATGCCCGGATGCGGCAAACCGCGGAGGCCGCGATTGCCGCAGAGCCGGATGTGATCGTGACCATCGACAGTCCGGATTTCTGCTTGCGGGTGCTGAAGCGGGTGCGGGCGGCCGCGCCCCAGATCCGAACCGTGCACTACGTGGCTCCGACCGTCTGGGCATGGCGGCCGCACCGGGCCGCCAAGATGGCGGGACTTGTGGATCAGGTTCTGACGCTCTTTCCGTTCGAGCCGCCTTACATGGAGGCCGTGGGCATCCGGGCCGATTTTGTCGGCCATCCAGTTGCGGCGGAACTAATGCCGTCGCCAGAGGCAGTCTCCGCGTTCCGCCGGTCCATCGGCACGGAAGACGTGCCGCTCATTCTGGTTCTCCCTGGGTCGCGGCGGGGGGAGGTGGCGCGTCTCGCGCCGATATTCGGAGAGGCGCTGAGGCCTGTGCTGGCCGCGCGACTGGAGGCGCGGGTTCTGGTGCCAGCCGCTGCCCCGGTGGCCGCGCAGGTGCTGGACGCGGTGGCGGGTTGGCCCGGCGATCCGGTCGTTCTGGACCCGCGCGGACGACCTGTTGAAGAGACACTGGAAGAAAAGCGCCGGGCCTTCATGGCCGCCGATGTAGCCCTTGCCGCGTCGGGTACTGTGTCGTTGGAACTGGCGGCGGCGGATACACCCATGGTCATCGGCTATGACATGGCCTGGATGTCGCGACAGATCATCAAGGCGATGCTGAAGATCGATACCGTTACACTCGTGAACCTCGTCTCAGAGACGCGCGCCGTGCCGGAATTTCTGGGGGCGGAGTGCAAACCCGAACCCATTGGTGCCGCACTCCTCGATCTGATCGAGGCGCCGGACGGGCAAACCGAAGCCCTGCGCCTGACGATGGAGCGCCTCGGACGGGGTGGACCGGCGCCCGGTCTGCGCGCGGCCCGGGCCGTGATCGATGGGCTG
>CAWUIX010000328.1:0-3916 GCA_963922395.1 uncultured Rhodobacterales bacterium
TGCTGCCATCCTCGCCGTCGCCCAGCTCCTTCTGAATGGCCTTCATCTGCTCATTCAGATAGTACTCGCGCTGCGTCCGCTCCATCTGAGACTTTACGCGCGTCTTGATCTTCTTCTCGACCTGCAGAACGCTCATCTCGCCCTGCATCAGGCCGTAAACCTTCTCCAGCCGCTCAGCGACCGTCAGCGTTTCCAGAAGCTCCTGCTTCTGCTCCACTTCGACACCCAGGTGACCCGCCACGAGGTCTGCCAGCTTATCCGCTTCCCGCGTCTCAGACACGGCAACAAGCGCCTCTTCAGGGATGTTCTTCTTCACCTTGGCATAACGCTGAAACTCGTCAGAGACGGAGCGCACCAGCGCCTCAACCGCCTCCGGCTCGCCATAAGTCTCTTCCAGAAGCTCCGCAGTCGCCTCGAAGTACGACTCGTTGTCCAGAAATTCGTCGATCCGCACCCGTGCACGACCTTCGACCAGCACTTTCACGGTGCCATCGGGAAGTTTCAGAAGCTGAAGCACATTGGCCAGCACACCAGCACGGTAAATGCCGTCCTCGGTCGGCTCGTCCACCGACGGGTCCATCTGGCTGGATAACAGGATCTGCTTGTCGTCCGACATCACCGCCTCAAGGGCGCGGACGGACCGTTCCCGGCCGACAAAAAGCGGCACGATCATATGTGGGAAAACCACGATATCGCGCAGCGGTAGGACCGGAAAACTAGGGTAAACGTGCTCGGTCATGAGGTGTCCTTGTTCTTGGCAGGATGGTTCTGGTCCCGCTATGCGGCAACCGCGCCCATCCCCACGTCTCGGCCTTAATAAATGGGGCCAGTGGTGTTCGGTTCAACCCACCCGGCCATGTGCTCGACTTGTTGCCAGACTGTGACTCGCCCAAGGGTCCGCCGCAAGCCGGGAATCCACGCCCCGGTGATTTTTCCTTAAGCCCTGATCAGTATCCCAATTTTTGCCACATTTCGTCGGCAGAAGGATCAAAACGGCAAACGAGCAGAGAAAATGCCGGTTACTCAAACAGTTTTCGCCCGGGGCTCCAGTGGCTCTGGCGGGAACGAGATAAATTCACAGAACACCAACACAGTTCCCGTGACGGAACTGCGGTTTGAGGCCGCGCCAGGCGGCGACATCCTCCTGGAGTACAACGGCGGGAACTCTGACCCCGACACGATCCTTTTCGTTGACGGGGTCGAGACGACGTTCACGGTTATCCTGACCGGAACGCTGCCGAACTCGAACAAATTCCGCGACGTGAATGGTGAGGATCTGCGCGGCGAACCCATCGTCGTGATCGAGGACGACAACACAGGTCAGCAATACTACTTCCTGGACGACCGCATCGTATCTGCCGAGACGATGGCAGACCTTCCCAACGGGTCGATAGCCCTCGGCAACTCAAACAACGCCCCCCCGCCCATTGCGATTTGCTTCTGCTCTGGCACGCTCATCGATACGCCCGACGGCCCGCGCGCCATCGAAACGCTGTCTCCGGGCGAACTTGTTCTGACCGATCAGGGCCCTCTGCCTGTTCGCTGGATTGGGCATCGCCAAGTACAAACCTCTGAAATGGCACAGTATTCAGAACTCCGGCCGGTGTGCATAGCAAAAGGCGCAATTGGCGACGGCCTTCCCTCTGCGGATGTCATGGTCTCTGCAAACCACCGCGTTCAGATTTCCGGATGGGCGGTCGAACTCGCGATGGGGCAGGAGAGCGCATTGATCGCTGCCAAACATCTGACGGATCGCCCCGGCATCGATACCGTCATGCCCGACCACGCGGTCACCTACATCCACCTCCTCTTCGACAGCCACCGGCTGGTCACAACCTCGGGCCTCATCTCGGAAAGCTTTGCGCCCGGCCCGGTGGGACTTGCGACCCTCAATCCGAGAGATCGCGAAATCGTTGATCAGATTGCACTGTCGCCGTCGCCCGCAGAGGCCCCGCGCCTCAGCCTTCGGCAGCACGAGGCGCGCGCCCTTCCAGCACTGGCATAGCCAGACCCACAGAACCGTGATCGCCTTTCGGTTGAAAGAGAAGCGCCGGGGACTAACTCCGCCCTTGGGGAAAAGAACAACGAGTGACACGGGCCAAGGTTAAGGCTTCGTCAACACTTCTGCCTCACAATCGACGCAGAATTACCAAAATCTTGTTGCGTGCTGAGTTCGGCTGTCTAGATTTGGGGTAATTGAGGAAAATCGAGTGAACCTCTACATAGCGCATTTTATGCGTCAGCGGCGACGGCTCCTAATGCTGTCCTTGCTTTCGTTCTTCGCCGGGACGATGCTCTACGCATATGTCCCCGGCACGGTCGGCGTGATCCCCGTCCCGATCTATGCCGGGCTGCTCTACGCCCTCTTCATCGCCAGCGCGTCCTACATGACAACGCTCATCTGGCCCCGCATCCGACACTTCACCGATGCGGTCGCAGGATCCCGGCTCTTGCTCGGTGTACTGGCCTTGAATGCCCCAGACGTCGCCGCAGCCCTAACCGCCTCGCCGTTTCTTCTGGCCGCGCTGGTCGTGGGGTTCGCCACCGTTGTCATCGCCACGGCCCCGCTGGCCTATGCACGCGCCCTAAACGGCCCCGAATGGTTGTCCGACTTCGCCAAAGCGATCGCAGGATGGGTCGACTGGATCGACGGCGCTGACCTGGCACCCGCGGTCCCGGCGCGCGCCGCCAACCGTTAGTCTGAGCCCACGTTAAAGGGAGGGGATGTCCCCGTCCGCCCGATCCGCATGGAACGTCGCTTCCCAGGCGTAGAACCGGCCCTCCGCAATCGCGGATCGCATCCCGGCCATCAGCTCCTGAAAGTAGTGCAGGTTGTGCCAGGTCAGCAGCATCGATGAAATGATCTCACCCGACCGGAACACGTGGTGCAGATAGGCCCGCGAATAGCTCCGGCAGGCCGGGCAGGTACAGTCTTCGTCCAAGGGACGCGGGTCGTCGGCGTGACGGGCATTCTTAATGTTCACCACGCCCCGCCGCGTAAACGCCTGCCCCGTGCGGCCTGACCGCGACGGCAGCACGCAATCCATCATATCGATCCCGCGCTTCACCGCACCGACGATATCGTCAGGCTTGCCCACCCCCATCAGGTATCGCGGCTTATCCGCAGGCAGCATGCCCGGCGCGTAGTCAAGGCAGCCAAACATCGCCTCCTGCCCTTCCCCGACCGCCAGACCGCCCACTGCATATCCATCGAACCCGATCTCGGTCAGCGCTTTTGCCGACTCCGCCCTCAGATCCTCTTCCAGGCCACCTTGCTGAATTCCGAACAGCGCGTGCCCCGGCCGGTCGCCAAACGCCTCCCGGCTCCGCGCCGCCCAGCGCATCGACAGGCGCATACTCTCCTCGATCCGATCCCGCTCTGCCGGCAGCGCAGGACACTCGTCGAACGCCATTACAATGTCCGACCCCAACAACCGCTGGATCTCCATCGACCGCTCCGGCGTCAGCATATGCTTCGACCCGTCGATATGGCTGCGAAATGCCACGCCCTCCTCGGTCAGCTTCCGTAGATCCGCAAGGCTCATCACCTGAAACCCGCCCGAATCCGTCAGGATCGGCCGAGACCAGTTCATAAACCGATGCAACCCGCCCAGCGCCGCAATCCGCTCTGCCCCGGGCCGCAGCATCAGGTGATAGGTGTTCCCCAAAAGGATATCGGCCCCGGTCTCCCGCACGCTCTCGGGCCGCATCGCCTTCACCGTCGCAGCGGTCCCCACAGGCATAAACGCAGGTGTCCGGATATCCCCACGGGGTGTGCGGATCACACCGGTGCGGGCGGTGCCGTCAGTGCCAAGAAGCTCGAAACGCATGCGGTTCATAACGGCGCGTCCTACGCCGCTTCGCCCCGGTCACGCAAGGGAGGGTCACAGGAACCGCAATCGGACCACCCTCCCCT
>CAWUIX010000329.1:0-3914 GCA_963922395.1 uncultured Rhodobacterales bacterium
TCGATGGGGAGGTCATCCATGAGCCCCATGCCGCCGTGGATCTGCAGCGTGGCGTCGGTGACGCGGGCGAGCATCTCGGTGGCGTAGAGTTTTGCGCTGGCGATCTCGCGGTTTGCCGGGAGACCCTCGTCCAGGCGCCAGGCCCCTGCGAGCGTCAGCCAGTCGGCTGCGTCGATTTCCGTGATCATGTCTGCGATCTGGAAGCTCACGCCCTGGAACCGGGCGATGGGCTGGCCGAATTGTTTGCGCTCTGCCGCGTAGGACAGGGCGTGATCAAAGCACCGGCGCGCGCGACCAACGCTGAACGCAGCGACGGTCAGGCGCGTGGCGTAAAGCCATTCGTTCATAACGGCGAAGCCGCCGTCGACCTCGCCCAGGACCTGAGTGTCGGGCAGGCGGCAGTTGTCGAAATCGAGGACGCAGTTCTTGTAGCCGCGGTGGCTGACCGACGCGTAGCCGTCCCGCACCTCGAACCCGGGGGCGCCGCGATCGACGAGGAAGCAGGTGATGCGCTTCTTAGGGCCTTTGGGTGTTTCGTCGACACCGGTTGCGACGAAAACGATAAAGAAATCAGCATTCTCTGCGCCGGAGATGAAGTGCTTCGAGCCGTTGATCACCCAGTCTCCGCCGTCGCGCACAGCCTGACATTTCATGCCGCGCACGTCGGAGCCCGCATCGGGTTCTGTCATGGCAAGGGCATCCATCCGCTCGCCCCGGACGGCGGGGAGGAGGTAGCGCTCGCGCTGTTCATCTTTGCAGGCCATCAGGATATTTTGCGGACGACCAAAGAAGTGGGTGAGGGCCATAGAGCCCCGGCCGAGTTCCCGTTCGACAAGCGTGAAGTCGAGGTGGGAGAGCCCCGCGCCACCAACCTCTTCAGGGAAGTTGCAGGCATAAAACCCAAGCTCGATACACTTGGCTTTGATGGTCTCGGCGATCTCGGGCCGCACCTCGGCCGTGCGCTCAACCTCCTGTTCGTGGGGGTAGATTTCCTGTTCCACAAAGCTGCGGACGGTTGAGACGATCATCTCCTGCTCGTCGGTCAGGCCGAACTGCATGGCATCCTCCCTTGCATTTGGCACTTGTTAGGGCGCGTGGCCTTGAGGCATTATGCAGATCTCGCTTCATTCTGTGCAGAAATCGCATGCAAATTCCTCCCTTCACAGTCTCGGTTCTGTTGTTCCCCGGCTTTTCAAATCTGTGTCTTGCCAACGCGATTGAGCCCCTACGCGCGGCGAACACGCAGGCGCGGAAAACGCTTTATGCCTGGCGCTATCTGGGGATCGAGCCGGGACCGCATATGTCGTCGAGCCAGTTGCCTGTGACGCCGGAGACGACGTTGGCGCGTGCTGCGCGCGCGGACCTTCTGTTGGTGATGCCGAGCTATGGCTATCGAGCCTATGCGTCTGATCGCGTGGCGCGTGCCTTGCGGGCGGCTGCGCCCCGATTTCGAATGCTGGCGGGGCTCGACACAGGGAGCTTGATCCTGGCGTCGGCGGGCCTTCTGGATGGACACCGCGCGACATCGCATTGGGATGTGTTGACGGAGTTCGAGGAAGGGTATCCGGAGGTTGAAGTTGTGCGGGACCGGTTTGTGATTGACCGGGACAGGGCAAGCTGTGGTGGAGCGACGACGACGCTTGAACTGATGCTGGAGTTGATCCGTCGGCATCACGGGGCGCTTCTGAGCCTGGATGTCGCGGCGCTGTTCATGCACGGAGAGGCCGATCCCGCCCGGTCGCCGTTGTTGCGTATGCCGTCCGATCGGATGGTGCGGGCGGCGGCGGCTGTGATGCGCCGACATGTGGAGGACCCGATTTCGATTGCGGCGGTGGCCCGGGAGCTTGGTGTGTCGCAGCGGAAGTTGGAGCAGCACTTCGCCTCTGCCGCAGGCCGATCGCCGCGACGGGTCTATGGCGCGATCCGGCTTTGGGAGGCGCATCGGTTGGCGGAGCAGACCGTGCTCCCCTTGGCCGAAATCGCGGGGCGCGTGGGGTACAAAGATGCGAGTGCCATGACGCGGGCATTCCGGGCAGAGTTTGGACTGCCGCCGCAGCAGGTGCGCGCGGAGGCGCGCGCGTCAGATGCCCAAGTGAGCGCGTGAGCGCTAGCTGAGTGGCATGGTTTTTCCGGCCGGGTCCTGGTTGCCGCGCACGCGGTACATGCTGACCTCACCCGTCATCGAGGGGCGCAGGGTTCTGGACAGGCCTTCGGGCACCAGGCAGGTGTCACCGGGATTGAGGGTCTTGGAGCCGCCATCCCATTCAAGGCGCCAGTGGCCGCGGACGGGCATCAAAACTTCGGCCATGTCACAGGTGTAGGCAGTCTCGGGGATCGAGCCGCGGGTGATGAAATCGACGTCGAAGCCGGGTCGATCGCGGAGCTTGGCATCCGGTCCGATGACTTTTGCGGGATTCTTGTCTGCGAGCGCCATCAGATCCCAATAGCGCGCGACGTAATGGGGCACGACATCCGCGGTTGTCGGTTCGCCGCGTTTCGCCAGTTCTTCAGCAGACATGACGGGCATCGGAGCGACGTCACCCGGCAGGTCCTGACCCTTGGCGGTGTCGTAGAGGACACCGTTTTCGCCCAGGACGAGGCCGTGTGACTGTGCCTCTTCAATGACTTGCGGGGCCCACATGACACCGCCGCCTGCGTCGTCGCCGCCGAGGAGGGCCATGATCATTCCGTAGTCTTTGCCGATGTTTTCAAACCCGCGGAAGATGCCGGTGGGGATGTTGAAGATGTCGCCTTCTTCCAGAACGACCTCGCCCGCATTGCCCCAACGACCCCAGAAGAAGCGCCAGCGTCCTTTCAGGACAAAGAAGGCCTCGGCTGTGTTGTGGTCGTGAAGTGAGTTTCGGCATTTTGGGGGTTGGCCTGCGGCGCCCACGTTGAAGCCCGGGGTGTCCCGGATGTGCACATGCTGGTCCGGGCTTTCGGAGACGCCGCCGCCGATGATCGTGAAGTTCTCTTTCTGATCGGAGCCGGGCGTGTGGGCATCGATGAAGGCGGTTTTGCAGGGAACAAGATCGCCATAGCGAACGATGCGTTTTTCCATGTTTTCAGGGGTCATAGGTGTGTTCCGTGCTTAGAGGTGTTCGGGCTTGGGCCATGTGTCGGGGATCCGCGCGCTGCCACGCAGGATGAGGGAGCAGTCGATCTCGATGCGGCCCTGCGGGCGCGCGCTGTCTTCGATCATGCCAAGGAGAAGTGTAACCGTCTCTTCGACCATCTGGTTCGCCGGTTGGCGGAGCGTTGTGAGGTCATAGGTCTTCCAGGCCGCCATCTGGACGTCGTCAAAGCCCACGACCGACACATCGTCCGGAACGCGCAGGCCCAGCGTGCAGCGGAGCGTTTCGAGAACGGCGAAGGCCATGTGATCGTTTCCGACGAATATGGCGTCAGGTTGGTTCGGGCTTTCAAAGAGCTCGAGGGTGGCGGAGATTGCTTTCTCCCGCCGAAATTCTCCGTCGATGATGGACATGGGCGAGAGGCCATGCTCCTGCAGACCCTCGAGAAATCCCCGTTGCCGGTCACGCCCGTTCAGGGACTTTGACCAGCCGGCGATATGGGCGATCCTCTGGTGCCCTCCCATCGCGAGGAAGTGTCCGGCCTTGCGGCCGCCTTCGCGATTGGCGGCTATGACGGAGGGTAGGGCTCGGTCTTCCTGCCCGCGATTGAAGAGAACAAAGGGGATACTCAGGGCATCGAGGCGGTTCGTCAGCGTGTTCGACATGCTGACGGAGGCCAGGATGATCCCGTCGACCTGATGGGAGACCAGATCTTCCACCACGGCATCCACCTCTTCAGCGAGGTTTGAGGCGAAGAAGACCATGACGTGGTAGCCGCGTTCTCGGAGCCGTTCGGAGAGCTTTTGGAGGGCTTCGGGATAGAAGGGGTTGTCCAGATAG
>CAWUIX010000330.1:0-3914 GCA_963922395.1 uncultured Rhodobacterales bacterium
AAAGAGCGAGAGTACGAAGCATTATTCACCTCCGCCGTTCAATCTAGCCTTGGCGAGGCATTGGCACAGTGAAAAAACGCGAAACAAGTAATGAGGCCACGGCATCCAAACGCATTCAATCGCTGTCGTTAGCGTTATGCCTTTTTCCGTCGTCCGCCCTTCTTCCCGCCCTTTGCCGCTTTTTCAGCGATCAGCGCCATCGCCATATCAAGCGTAACATCATCCGGTTTGGTGTCTTTAGGGAGGGTCGCATTGATCTTCTCCCACTTCACATAAGGCCCGTAACGACCGTCCATCACATTTATGGGGCCGCCGCTTTCAGGATGTTCACCAAGTTCCTTTAGTGGCGTCGCCGGTGCGCGGCCCCGACCGCGCGAAGCGGCCTTCTTCGCGAGCTCCTCTACCGCTCGGTTCATACCGACGGTAAAAACCTCATCCACATCGGGTAGGTTCGCATAAAGACGACCGTGCTTGACATAGGGGCCGTAGCGGCCAATTCCGGCCTCAATCATCTCACCGTCCTCCGGGTGAGGCCCAATTTCTCTTGGCAAAGACAGAAGCAACAGAGCCTTGTCCAGGTCTAGCTCCGCAGGTTCCCAACCCTTAGGCAAGGATGCACGCGGTGGTTTTGGGTTTTCTTCTGTCACTGCGCCACGCTGCACGTAGGGACCGAAGCGACCTTTCATAAGACGGATCTCGTCATCTTGGTCATAGCCGAGAAGCTTTCCATCTGGGCCGATGTCATCAGCGGCCTCCATACCCGGTGGACCAAACGGCCTTGTATACCGGCACTCGGGATAGCGGGAACAACCGATGAAGGCACCGCCAGAGCGTGCAGTTCGCATGGAAAGACGGCCTTCGCCGCAGTTCGGGCAAAGACGAGGATCTGAGCCGTCGGCGTTTGGTGGAAAAAGGTGCGGTTCTAATACCTCATTAATCTTCTCTAACACGTCCGTGATGCGAAGCTCTGAGGTTTCTGATAGCGCCGCAGTGAAATCACGCCAGAAGCGCCCCAGCACATCCTGCCATTCACGCTTGCCAGCCGTGATATCGTCGAGCTCTTCTTCAAGATCTGCAGTGAACTCATAGCCGACATACTTACGGAAGTAATTCATCAAGAACGCCGTGACGAGACGCCCCTTATCCTCGGGAATGAGGCGGCCCTTTTCTTTGCGGACATACTCTCGATCCTGGATCGTTGTCACGATCGAGGCATACGTGGACGGGCGGCCAATGCCGAGTTCTTCCATCCGCTTGACCAGAGTTGCTTCGGTGTAGCGTGGAGGCGGTTGGGTGAAATGTTGTGACGGTTCGATGGAGCGCTTAGGTGCCTCTTCTCCCTGCATGATTTGAGGCAGGCGCTTATCGTCATTTTCACCTTCGCTCGAACCTTGATCCAGGTCGTCGCGGCCCTCTGTATAGACCTTCATAAATCCGTCAAAAAGGATGACCTGGCCGGTCGCGCGTAGTTCAACCTGTCCGTCTGGACTTGAAATATCCACAGTCGTTCGCTCAAGGCGAGCTGCGGCCATCTGGCAAGCAAGGGTTCGCTTCCAAATCAGATCATAAAGCTTTTTTTGATCGGCATCGGTGAGAGCAATTTCACTAGGCCGTGCCCGCATGTCTGTTGGCCGAATACACTCATGCGCTTCCTGGGCATTCTTCGCTTTGTTTTTGTATTCTCGCGGACCGGACGGCAGGTATTCTGACCCATAAAACTCTGACACCGCGTCACGCACTGCGGTAATTGCCTCCGGGGCCATATCGATCCCGTCCGTTCGCATATAAGTTATGTGCCCAGCTTCATACAAACGCTGCGCAAGCTGCATGGTTTGCCGGGCCCCAAAACCAAACTTCCGACTTGCTTCTTGTTGAAGCGTGGAGGTCATGAATGGCGGTGCAGGGTTCCGATTGCCGGGTTTCGCTTCGACAGACTTTACCGAAAGATCACGAGACTTGATCGCTTGAACCGCGAGTTCCGCCGACGCCTCATTCTCGATGTCGTAGCGTTCAAGTTTCTTGCCACCGAGCACGGTCAGGCGTGCTTCGTAGACCTGCCCGCGAGGTGTTTCTAATTCTGCCGCTACAGACCAATATTCTCGTGGGCGAAAAACTTCGATCTCCATTTCGCGCTCAACGATGAGGCGCAGACAAACAGATTGAACGCGGCCAGCGGAACGAGACCCCGGGAGCTTGCGCCAGAGAACCGGTGAAAGGTTGAAGCCAACGAGATAGTCCAGGGCGCGGCGAGCGAGATACGCCTCGACCAGTTCCATGTCGACATCGCGTGGCTGTGCCATAGCCTCGGTCACGGCGGATTTCGTGATCGCATTGAACACTACGCGACTGACGGGAGTATCTTTCTTAAGTGCCCGCCTTGAGCGAAGAGCCTGTTCAAGATGCCAAGAGATCGCCTCTCCTTCGCGGTCCGGGTCGGTGGCCAGAATCAGGGCGTCGTCATCCTTAAGAGCATCCGCGATCGCTTTGATGTGCTTCTTCGAGTCGCTCGCAACCTCCCATTTCATGTCGAACCCGTTCTCAGGATCAACAGAGCCATCCTTTGGTGGAAGATCTCGCACGTGTCCGTACGACGCCAAGACAGTGTAGTCTGAGCCCAAATACTTGTTGATAGTCTTAGCTTTAGCCGGGGACTCGACGACAACGACTGGCATTGGGCTCCTTTCAGCGGATGGCATAAGCGCGTCGGGCTAGATGTGGGAGAGGCCCGTGGTTTGTCAACGGGCGAAGATCAGTGACGCTGCATTGTGCCGAGAGGCTCAGGGCAGATCGATCGGCGGCTTAGGCGCCAGGCAATGCGGCCAAAAGGCCCCCAGGTCGCCTCTCTATCCGACCATCGAGTTCCAGCCTTAGGAGCTCTGGAGCGACCGCAGCGGCTGGTTGCCTTAGATCACGGATCAACTGATCCTCTGCAATCGGGCTGGGTCCAAGTCGCGCCAGTATCTCTCTGTGGAGATCTGTGACTCTTGCAAGGGAATTACTTGGCCGAGGCAAAACTGAAGTTTCACTTACCTCGGCATGATCAGCTTGTTGCAAGACCTCGATCACATCGGCCGCACCGCGCACAAGATACGCCCCGTCACGTATTAGGATGTTGGTGCCTGCCGCTCGGCCATCGAATGGGTGACCTGGCACGGCACAGACCTCTCGACCTTGATCGAGAGCAGTTTGTGCGGTGATCAGACTACCTGACTTGGCGGCGGCTTCTACCACCACGACTGCTGTACAGAGGCCGGATATGATTCGGTTTCGTGCCGGGAAATGGCGCGCCTGTGGTCTAAGATGCATCGGCTGCTCTGAGAGCCTTAAACCTGCGTCTGCGATCTCCTGCGCAAGGACGGCATTTTCCGTAGGATAGACAACATCCACCCCGCCCGCGAAGACCGAGACCGTTCCAAAAGGAAGGGCTCCTAAATGAGCAGCCGCATCAACGCCGCGCGCCAAACCAGATACAACGACATTTCCCGCTGCACCAAGATCCGCAGCGATACGTCTGGCCATTCTCGTCCCGAGAGAAGATGCATTGCGTGCGCCCACGACTGCGATGTTCGGTCTCTTCAACAGAGAGGCGTTGCCGATCGACCACAAGAGCGGCGGTGCATCAGGCAGCGTCGACAAAAGTCGAGGATAGTCAGGCGCACCGTACCAGATCGCGTTCGCGCCCGCCCGTTCAGCGGCCGCAAATTCCCGCTCAACAATCTCCATGCCGGCCGATATGTAGTCACGTTCGCCCGCAGACCGGGCGACCTCGGGAAGCGCCTCCAGAGCGGCGTCCGCGCTGCCATGTTCAGCCAACAGGCGATGAAAGGTTGTTGGACCGACCCGCCTGGATCGCAAGAGACGAAGCCAAGTCAGCTTCTCTTCCACGGTGAGGGGTGGGGTGAGGGGGGGTGGGG
>CAWUIX010000331.1:0-3892 GCA_963922395.1 uncultured Rhodobacterales bacterium
ACATTGTGCGCGCCAGATCCCGGTCGTCCCAGGGCATCTCGGCTTCGATCCGCTGCGCATCCGCGAGCGTTGCGACTTCACTCATGACATTCCTCCCTGCCGGGCCGCTCAAATACGCAGCCCTTCTTCTTATTTTGGCCGAAGTCTCAATATCGCAACCCCGGGCCGCCGCAAGCGGGGGCGGGGTTTGAGAACGCAGCGTTATTTCCAGAGATTATTCCGCCGCGAGCCCGTCGGTAAACTGCAGACGTGCAAGCCGGGCATAAAGGCCGCCATCGGCCACAAGGCTCTTATGCGTGCCTTCCGCAGCAATCCGGCCGTCTTCAAACACCAGGATGCGATCGGCCTTTTTCACAGTTGCAAGCCGGTGCGCGATAATCAGCATCGTGCGCCCCTCGCTCAGCTGGTCGATTGCGTGCTGCACGGCGCGTTCGCTCTCTGCGTCCAGGGCACTGGTCGCCTCGTCGAGGAGCAGGATGGGGGCGTCGCGCAAGATCGCGCGCGCAAGGGCGATCCGCTGTTTCTGCCCCCCCGACAGCATGATGCCGCGCTCCCCGACATAAGTGTCATAGCCCTCGGGCAGTGCCTCAAGAAACCCGTGCGCCGCGGCCGCCTCTGCCGCCGCCTCCACCTCTGCATCCGAGGCGCCGGGACGGCCAAAACGAATATTGTCCCGCGCGGAGGCGGCAAATATCACCGGGTCCTGTGGGACAAGCGCCATGTATTTCCGGAATGCCGCGCGCGGGAGATCGCGCAAATCCGTCCCGTCGACCCGGATTGCACCGGACGTGGGGTCGTAGAACCGAAGAAGAAGCTGGATCAGCGTCGACTTCCCCGCCCCGGACGGGCCGACAATCGCCACCGTCTCGCCGGGCGCGATATCAAAGCTCACCGCATCCAGCGCGACCTGCTCGGGCCGCGCAGGGTAGCGGAAGGTCACCTCCTCGAAGGACACCTGTCCCGACATCGGACCGTCGAGCGCCTTAGGATGCTCGGGCTCGTCCACACTGTCTTCGGCATTCAGAAGCTCAACAAGGCGTTCTGTGGCGCCCGCAGCACGTTGAAGCTCACCCCAGATCTCTGACAGAGCGCCAACACTGCCCGCAAGGATGATCGCGTAGATCACGAATTGGACAAGCTCGCCCGTCGTCATCGCGTCGGCCCGTACGTCCCGCGCGCCGACCCACAAGACACTGACAATCCCGGCAAAGGCCACCGCGATCACAATCACTGTCATAACGGCTCGCACAGCCACGCGCTTGTGCGCGGCCTTGAACGACGTCTCGGTCACATCGCCAAAGGCGGTTCGGCTTTGTTCCTCATGCGTGAAGGCCTGAACCGTCTGGACCGACAAAAGCGCCTCTGACGCGTTCCCCGAGGAGGCCGCAATCCAGTCCTGGCTCTCACGGGACAGGGCACGCAACCGGCGCCCCAGAATGATGATCGGCACGACAATTAGCGGGATAAGCAGGACGACGAGCCCGGCCAGCTTGGGCGAGGTCACCACAAGCATTATCAAGGCGCCAACCAGCAGGATCATGTTCCGAAGCGCGATCGAGATCGACGAAGAGATCACACTCAAGATCAGGGTCGTGTCCGTGGTGATCCGGCTTAACACCTCACCGGTCATGATCTTCTCATAGAAGGCGGGGCTCATGCCCACCATCCGGTTGAAGACGGCCATCCGGATATCCGCGATCACGCGCTCACCCAGCCGCGTCACAAGGTAATAGCGAAGCCCCGTTCCCATCGCGAGCAACCCGGCAATGCCAAGGGCCGCAAGGAAATACTCATCCAATAGCGCAGCCGCCGAGGACTCAAACCCATCCACCACCCGGCGCACGGCCAATGGCAGCACAAGCGAGATGCAGGCAGTCGCGATCAACGCGGCCATCGCAGCCGCCAGTGTCATACGATAGGGAGCAAAAAACGGCGCAAGTGCGCGGAGAGATCCAATCTTCCGCGACTTCGCCCGTTCTTCGGTCGAGATCGACGCATCCGCCATCTCAAACTCCTTCCCAATCAAAGCGATATCCGCGCCCTGACCGCCATTCAAGGCAACCGAGCCAACCGGAACACTTGGTCGCGGGGGAGGAGGTTGAGGAACGTCGCGCGCGCATCTCTGCCAATGTAAGGGGTGCGGGACCATCTGCGTTGCTCTGGATCAATGCCGTGGAGCGTGTGTGCAGGCGCACCCCCCAAACCGTATGAGACACTTCCACAAGCCGAACGCTGGCCTGTTAGAAATCCGGAGGACGTCTGGAGCGGGCGGCGGGAATCAAACCCGGTTCATCAGCTTAGAAGGCTGAGGTTAAGATCACCATTACTTTCATTTAATCAAGCACTTAGGATAACTCTTGGAAGAGTCTTGTAGGTTAAATGCCGGAGGGTTTTTGGAGCGGGTAGACGGAATCGAACCGACATAATCTGCTTGGAAGGCAGGGGCTTTACCATTAAGCTATACCCGCGTCGACGTTCGCGTACTCCGTCCGATAGCGATGGTCAACTCTCATCCTCGCAGAATCCTAAATTGGCGGCTCAATTTTTGCAGGAGTTTCGCCCGCACTTACTCCACATCTGCCGCAATCTATGATTGATCGACTCACTGACTCTGTTGGAAGTCAAGGAATAAACTTATCCACACTTTTTCAATTTTTATTGACGTGTGGGTGGGCAGCTATGCAGCTTTAGCGTGCATTTCGTGGAGTGATTTGAGATGAACGCCTTGCTGTGCGTCCTTCGGACGGCTGCCGTATTCCTGTGCCTGATCGCAATCGATTTGAGTGGGGCAGAAGCCCAGGCCCAGCAGTCGTTAGGAGCGGCGGAGATCTCCTCTGAGCCGGTGGTTTCAGGATCGGAAGCGGACGGGGGTTTAGCTGCAGATGGCGACGGTGAGGCCACTGGTTCGGGTGAACTGACGGACGCTGAAGGTGCCGAAGGCGAACTGACCGCCTCACCGTCGAAGGAAGAGCTGTCGGGGGAAGAGGCTCTGGACTTTGGGACCACCTCGTCCCTGGCCAGCACGTCGAGTTCCAGTGACGACGACACCGTTGCGGGCGAAGGGGGTGTTCTGTCTTCGGTCCCGCTTGACGTCCGCTCGGGCGGGGCCTTCCAGTATCGGGTGCCGGAGTTCCGGGGGCTGGAGCCTGATCTCGCTCTGACCTTCGGTATGTACTTCTGTCAATCTACCACTATGGACTAGCAATTGTATCCCGGACACTAGTCCGTCCTGTTGAACGACCGCTTGATCACGAGATCTTCGTCACTGGCCTTCGGTTCTACGAGGTACATGCCCACCACAATGATTGCGAAGGCGGCCCAGGCGAGGGCGGAGAGTTCCTCGTTTAGCAACAACATGCCCCAAACGACGCCTGCGATCGTCATCGCATAAGCGCTCTGACTATAGAATACGGCGCCCGCCGTTGCGATGAGGTGGAAGGCTAGAAGGAGAGAGGACGCGCCGACGATGCCCATCAGGACAACGAGAATCTCCAGCTGTCCAATGCTTGGCCCAAGTGCGAGGAGATCGCCGCTGAAGTAGGCCCAAGGAAGAAGCATCAAAGCCGAAAGGCCCATCATCAGCCCCACAGACGCGAAGATGTCCACGTGTTCCGGCCGCTTTCCCGCCAAAACAAGCGCTTCAACGGCGAACAGAACCGGCAAGAGCATCGCGAACAGAAGCCAGACGTTTTGTTCGCCGTCCGACATGTCAAACCGTGTGAAGAGAACAAGGCTGACACCAACGAGACCGACCAGAAGGCCCATGAGCCTTCTCGGGTTCGCCCGTTCAAGACCCGTGATTGCCGCGAAGCCAAATACGATGAAGCCTTGCAGGGTAACGATCAATGACAGCATGGCGGCCTCGACATGTTCGGTCGCCACGAAAGTCGTC
>CAWUIX010000332.1:0-3880 GCA_963922395.1 uncultured Rhodobacterales bacterium
CGGCTCAGATCCGGGCCGAGAAGACAGCGCAGGAAACCGGCGCGGCGGCTCAACCGGCGACGACAATGGGCACGATGCCCACAACGTCCTGGGCCCACGGAACCGACTGGAAGACTGAGCGCTGGACGCCGGTGAAGAGCGGCGACTGACCCTCATTGAATGAGGTTGGCGGAGCGTCGTGTCAGCGGCGCTCCGTTTCTTTGTGCGGACTTACGGGCACATGGGACCTGGTCCAACTATCGTCCACTTCTGCCGGTGCAAAGTATAGCTGCAATCAGCGATCCTGTTTCTATCAGAGTGAGGAAAGCAGACCCCTAGGTGATAAGGTTCTTTGGCATTGTTTTCAGTAGTTTCAAAGTGGGCGCAGGTGCGCCCGAGGACCTTGGGGCAGAGTAATTTCAAGCAGTTACTCAATGTCCAAAAGATAGTGAGCATGCGGGTTTGCAGGTCGTCTCCAGCCTTTTGAGTGACCAGTAGCTAAGTACAAGTGAGGTGTGCACGCTGCTCCCCCCGGGCAGCGTGCGCATCATTCTTGGTGGAAGGGACGTAGGGGGATCTATCGTCAGAATTCGGTCTGAATCGGCAGGCGCGTGACACGCTAGCTTTGCCCCATCGAACACGAAGTGCGTACTCCGATACCGACTGCACTTTCGGGTTCCGCGAAACGCAAACTTGAGGAACAAAAGAATGTCAGTTGAACAAACACACGGCCCCGCCGGAATGCAGCATCAGATGCGGGAGCATTTTGAAACGCAGATCCGAGAGGCCAAACACGGTATAGCCGATGAACTCGCCTCGAAGATGGAGCAGTTCGCGGCGAAGATAAAAAGTGAGGTGGACGGGGCCGTTCCCGAGGATGTCGGCGCCGACATTCGTGCCGCTGGCGAAGGTGTCGCGGATAAGCTTGAAGCGAAGATGAAGGATTTCGCTGACAGAATGATGGGCGGTCCGGCTGAAGGCGATATTGCGCACCACGCCTCAGACAATGCCCTTGCTCATGCCTCGGCGCAGGGCCTTGCCCACGGAGTGGGGCTTGGCGGCGGAAAGGCGGCTGCCGGTGCCGGTGAAGGTGTTGATGTGGCTGTTATGCCCGAAGAATCGACTGTGATGGCCGATGCCAGTGAAGAGATCGATGTTTCGGACACTGAAACCGAAGCGAACACCTCAGGTTGAATTCTCCCCGGACCCCGCTCCGGTGCTTTGATGCGGGCGTCATGAGGCAGTTTTTTTGTAGCAAGTGACCGATGTCGTATCGCGCAAGAAGGCGGCCATTCCGGCCGTCTTCTTCGCACCCGAGGGCAAGATTGCTCCTAGCCAACGGAAAGGAACGTAAATCCTTATGACCAAAGTTTCACTTCCCGTCCGCACCCTGGGATTGATCGTGGCGTCCGGTATCGCTGGAATTGCCATAGGCGGCGCACTCGCACGGGACGCGCACCCACCGGTTGATGTGTTGCTCTCGTCTGGCACCAGTGTCATCGGCCAACCCATTTCTTATCCCGGAGGGACCCCTCAGATCACGGCTGCAGTGGTCACAATGATGCCGGGAGCCCAGACGGGCTGGCACACTCACGACGTGCCACTCGTAGCCTATGTCTTGGAAGGGCAGGTGACCGTGGATTACGGCCCGGCTGGAACGCGCACTTATCGTCCGGGCGACGCATTCATCGAAGCTTACAAAACAAAACACAACGGGGCCAACACGACCGATGGGGTCACTCGGATCTTCGCAGTTTTTGCCGGTTCGGACAGCGCCGCAAGTACTGTGGCGAGTAGCGACGACTAGGCCGAAGCCCTTCCCTTTATCACGATAAATCAAGGAGATATTCCATGCGTCATGCCGTTATGATGACCTTTCTGGCCACGGCAACCCCAATCCAAGCCGCGGGCATCGACGCCAGCGGCGCGGCGGACGTTGTGAGGGCCTGGAGCGATGCTGTGGTGAGCGGAGACCCCGCGCGTGTTGATGCCATTCTGGCGCCCGAGTTTCAGATCCTGCGCGGGTCAGGGGCGCATATGGATCATGCGGGCTATGTCGCAAGCGACCTTCCGGAGATCGCGGAACCGCCAGGATTCGAGCTTTTGCAGGCGACCGAGGCGGATGGGGTGATGGTTGTCAGCTACATCCTGAACATCGATGCCACGGTGGACGGCCAGGTCATGCAGCGGCGCGCGCCTAGGCTGACCGTGTTTCGGAAGATCGAGGGTGATTGGTACGTGGTGTCTCACGCGAATTTCGGAGTGACACAGTAGCGGTCGGAGAAGGCGATTTCAGATGAAGAGATTATTGAGTGCCCTGGTGTTTGCCGCCGTTGCCTGTTCGGTTGGCTCGTCGGTTGCGGCTGAGCCGGGCGGGGCGATACTGACGGTTGCCGGAGCGGATGTGACCGCCCCGAACCGCAGCGGAACCGAGGAATTCAGCGACCCATTCTTTCTATACAATGATCAGGGCTTTGAACGTGCGCGCAGCTTTACTCTGGCCGATCTGAAGGCCATGCCGCAGCACGACATTCTTGTGGATGGCGAAGATTGGGCCGCCCCGATCACGGCAAGCGGACCGCGCCTGGCAGACGTGCTGGCAAAGGCCGGAGTTGCGGAAAGCACCACGATCTCGATCGTCGCCCTGGACGGATACACGCAGGAGTTTACGCAAGAAGACCGGGAGGCCCATGATTGGGTTCTCAGCCTAACGATCGATGGTGAACCGCTCGGGTTGGGCGGTCGCGGTCCGCTTTGGTTGCTGCGTGACACGACGGGTGAAACGATCAAGCCCGGGCAGCGGTCAAAGTGGGTGTGGGCCGCCTATCTGATCAGAGCGGACTGAGCGGTTCCAAATCGAGTGCTTCATGGACGAAAGCGTCATGCCGTTCGACCGTGAGACGGTGCGGGACAGCAGAAACGGGACGGCCCGCTGCTTGTGTAAGACCTTTGCTGCACCTGCGCGAAGTGATTTCGCAGTGACGGACATCACCTCAAGCAAACGCGAACTGCTAATCTTGACGAGCGGAGTGGTCTTGCCGCTTACGCGGAACAGGTGCACCGCTCAACCCTTAGGTTGAGTTGAGCCGCTCCAAGAGAAACGTCCTCAGATCCACAAATTCCTTGCGGCGGGCAGAGACGTAAACGAACTCGAGGTTGGCGCGTTCGCGCACCATGTCGCCGGGGAAGGGTAGGTAGCTGAGTTCCGCCGATCCGAAGGAGGGCGAGGCGGTGCCGACCTGCCATTCGGTTTTTAGCGTGACGTCGACGAGTTTCAGGGGCGGGCCGCCGGTGTCGTCGGTGATTTCGCGGGGAATGCCCGCGAGTTCGAGGTAGGCGGTTTTGTCCTTGGCCGAGACGAAGCTGTCGATGAATTCGGCGGCGAGCACCTGCAGGTCGCCCGCCGGGTCGTCGGCGTGGGGGTGGCTGTGCAGGTGGTCGCCGTGGGCGTGGTTGTGGCCTTGCCCATGGGTGTGTCCGTGGGTGTGTCCGTCGTGATGCTGACCGGGATGATCATGTGGCATTGGACCACCTCCGCCCTTCGAACTCTCCTGCGGGTATCGAGACCGGCTTGTCGATATGGGCCTTGTGTTTGCCGAGCGTGCCGTTCGAGACCATGGCGCCCAGCACATCGACGATCACGCGTGTGCCCATGAGCGCGGTGATGTCAGAGGTGTCGTAGGGCGGTGAAACCTCCACGAGTTCCATGCCGCAGATCCCTTCGGCGGCGACTTTGGAGGCCAGCGCCAGGGCTTCGCGGGGGAGGAATCCGCCGGGTTCGGGCCAGCCGGTGCCGGGAACGAAGCCGCAGTCGATCGAATCGATGTCGAAGGACATGTACACCATGTCGACCCCGTCCCAGGCCATCTCGAGCGCCATTTCGGCGGTCTTGTCGACGCCC
>CAWUIX010000333.1:0-3880 GCA_963922395.1 uncultured Rhodobacterales bacterium
TTGAGTTCTGGCGCGTGGATCCGGAGGTCAATACAAATCGGGCAAGTGGGCCGGATTTGATCCTTCCCCTCGCCGCCTGACGTTGGGTCACCTTCGAAAAAAAGGGCCGCACCGAAGTGCGGCCGTCCAGTCAGGGAGGAACCATTACTATCGACTGAGCGCCGACAGAAACCTTAGCGAACCAGTTTGATCGAGAGGCCGATTAATGATCGAGCCGGTCGGGCGTCACTGATTGCGCCGTCAAGATTGTGGTAGCATAAATTCTCCGCTCCGTCCCGCATTTGCCGATCATCCGCGACTTGCGTTGCATCATCGGCACACAATTGGAGACAGTAGCCTTGTTACCCACAGGAAAGGTTCATTTTTCACAACGAGAATCGGGTCTGAGGCCTTAATTCGGTCACGAACTCCCTCTGAAGTCCGAGACCACCCTTGCACAGCCCACCGTTATCGCAAACATCCGAACAACGCACGATTCGGAGGCAGGGCGCAGTTGCGTGAAATTCGGGCGCAACGGAAAACCGGGTTTGGCCTTGAACTTTCACATGCAGACGTAGTTTCTGCCTGAGCAAAACAAGATGGGGCTTAGATGGCCGATACAGCATTTCGGGACGATGTTCTGCGGCATCTGAAATTTACCGTTGGCAAGGATGCGGATCACGCGTCGCCGTACGACTGGCGCATGGCGTTAAGCCACGCTGTTCGGGACAAGATGGTGGATCGCTGGTTCGCCTCAACACGCGCGACGTATGAGGGCCAGGAAAAGCGGGTCTACTACCTGTCAATGGAGTTTTTGATCGGGCGCCTTCTTGAGGATGCGATGGTCAATCTTGGCCTCTACGATGCTGCGAAAGAGACGTTCGATCATCTGGGATTGGACTTTCAGACGATCGTCGCCGGGGAGCCGGATGCGGCCCTTGGGAACGGCGGCCTGGGGCGGCTGGCGGCCTGTTTCATGGAAAGCCTCTCATCCATCGGATGCCCGGCATACGGGTACGGGATCCGCTATGAGCACGGGCTGTTTCGGCAGAGCTTTGAACAGGGGCGGCAGATTGAAGATCCCGAGGACTGGCTTCGGACGGCAAATCCTTGGGAGTTCACGCGACCCGAGGCCGCGTTTGAGATCGGGTTTGGCGGGCATGTGCATGTGAAAGGCCAGCGCGGGATCTGGCGACCGTCGGAGGCGGTGATCGCGGAGGCACATGATACGCCTGTGATCGGATGGCAGGGTCGATGGGCCAACACACTTCGCCTTTGGGCGGCGGAACCTACCCGGATCTTTGATCTCGATCGCTTCAACCAGGGAGACTACGAGGGGGCGGCGACGCCGGAGGCCTTTGCACGGACTATTTCTCGCGTGCTTTATCCCGACGACACGACGGATGACGGAAAGGTCCTGCGCCTGAAGCAGGAGTATTTTTTCACGGCGGCATCCTTGCGCGACATCCTGCGTCGGTTTGAGAGCGAATACAGCGATCTGACCCTTCTGCCCAAGAAGGTTGCGATCCAGCTGAACGACACGCACCCAGCGATTGCGGGGCCGGAGTTGGTCCGACTGCTTCTTGATGAACGCGGGATGAGCTTTGCCGATGCGGAAGAGACTGCGCGCGCTTGCCTGTCCTATACCAATCATACTCTGCTGCCCGAGGCGCTGGAGCGCTGGCCCGATGATCTGATGGGGCGGCTCCTACCCCGGCATATGCAAATCATTGAACAGATCGACCGGTCCCACGCCACGCAGTATCCCAGCCGCGCGGTAAAGGTGTTGAGCCATGGCCAGGTGAACATGGGTGAGTTGTCCTTCATCATGGCGCACCGGGTGAATGGGGTTTCGGCGCTTCATACTGAGTTGATGAAGAAGACGGTCTTTGAGGATCTGCATCAGCTGCACCCGGAGCGGATTGTGAACCAGACAAACGGCGTTACACCGCGTCGGTGGCTGTTGACCTGTAATCCGGGGCTCTCAGAGCTGATTACAGACGCGATCGGGCCCGATTGGGTGGGGGATGCCGAGCAGCTTCAGGCGCTGGAGCCGCACATCGATGATCCGGCCTTCATTGACCGGTTCGATGCGATCAAGCGCGAGAACAAGGCGGTGTTGTCCAACTGGATGGCGGATCATCTTGGGCTTTCAACGGATCCGGATGCCCTGTTCGATGTACAGATCAAGCGCATCCATGAGTACAAGCGTCAGCACCTGAACATCCTAGAGACCATCGCGCTCTGGCAGGAGATCCGGGACAACCCGACCGCCGGGTGGACGCCACGGGTGAAGATCTTCGGCGGAAAGGCAGCGCCGGGATATGTATTTGCGAAAGAGATCATCCATCTGATCAACGCGGTGGCGGAGCGGGTCAACGCAGATCCGGTAACGAAGCCCTACCTTCAGGTGCTTTACCCGCCGAATTACAACGTCTCGCTGGCTGAGCGTCTGATCCCGGCAGCAAACCTGTCTGAGCAGATCTCAACGGCGGGCAAGGAAGCTTCGGGTACAGGCAACATGAAGTTTGCGTTGAACGGGGCATTAACCGTTGGAACGCTGGACGGGGCCAATGTCGAGATTCGCGAACGTGTCGGGGCGGAGAACTT
This sequence comes from uncultured Rhodobacterales bacterium, assembly GCA_963922395.1. Lineage (GTDB taxonomy): Bacteria > Pseudomonadota > Alphaproteobacteria > Rhodobacterales > Rhodobacteraceae > Ovoidimarina. Next base: position 2,590 of record CAWUIX010000333.1, read on the forward strand.
CTTTCTCTTTGGGATGACGGCGGATGAGGTGGTGGAGCGGCGCACCGTTCCCGATCACGCGAAGGCCGCGATTGCGGCGGATGCGCGGTTGGCGCGTGCGGTGAAGACGCTCAGCGACGGGACGTTTTCGCCTAAGTCCCCTGACCTCTTCTCTGGGATTGCGGACAACATCTCGGGCCCGGATTACTTCCTCGTGTCTTCGGACTTTACGGATTACTGGCGCGCCCAGCGCGAGATCGACGTGGCCTATCAGGATACCGCGCGCTGGAACCGGATGGCAGCGTTGAACACGGCGCGGTCGGGATGGTTCTCTTCCGACCGGACCATTCGCGGGTACATGGCCGATGTCTGGGACGCCGATGTCGCGGGGTCGGTTCAGAGAACCGCCGCTGAGTGAATTCGTTCAGAATGAAAGAAGGGGCTCCCGAGGGAGCCCCTTTGAGTTTCGCTGATCAGGCTCTGTCATTTGTACCGCCCGGTTTCTGCCTGCGGCCTGATCCGCGTCAGGGACGAGCGCACCCGTCCCAGGTGAGAGTGGGTGGGCTAAAGTGCCGCCCCACCCCGTCTGCGTCCAAAAGTCTTTGAAGACTTTTGGCAAATTCCGTCGAAGGAATTTGTTGCTCTTAGCTGCATCCCGAAGTCGCACCGCAGGTGTTGCACTTCATGCAGGTGCCGTTCCGCACGAGCGTGTAGTTGCCGCATTCACCGCAAGGATCGCCTTCGTAGCCCTGCATCCGCGCCTTGGTGGAGGCGTCCATCCCGACGGTTCCGGTCGTGAGTGACGTTTCTCCGGTCTCCGGGACCAGTGTCTGGAGCGCTGCCTGCGGGTCCATCGCACCGTCAAGTGCCACCGCGCCCGCCATGCCGCCGTTCAGGACGACGAGCTCTTGTGGCGCCCTGCCCCGGAGATAGCCGGTAGAGGCCACCTTCTTCAGGACGTCGACAGGGGACGATCCGACGGCGCCCGGCAATTCTTTGAAGTTCCGCTTGCCTTCATCCTCGCCACGACCCAGATCGTCGAAGGTTTCCCCTTCCGGCTTCACATGGGCCAGGTCAGTCCGGTCGAGGTAGCTGACCGCCAGTTCCCGGAAGATGTAGTCGAGGATCGAGGTCGCGTTCTTGATCGTCTCGTTTCCTTGCACCATGCCCGCCGGTTCGAACCGCGTGAAGGTGAAGGCGTCCACGAACTCTTCCAGCGGCACGCCGTATTGCAGACCGACTGACACCGCGATGGCGAAGTTGTTCATCATCGCCCGGAAGCCCGCGCCTTCCTTGTGCATGTCGATGAAGA
>CAWUIX010000334.1:0-3872 GCA_963922395.1 uncultured Rhodobacterales bacterium
TCTTGCCAGGCCCTGGGCGCCTCCAAAAACGCCTCTACCTCCGACAGGGTCGCGGCGTCGAATTTTCCTTCTGAACGGGCCACTTCCACCACGTCTTTCCACGTGCAAAGGCGGTGCAGTTTGACCCCTTCTTTCGCGAGATTCTCCTCCGCCTCTGGGAAAATTCCGTAGAAGAAGATCACCGCCGTGTGGGCACAGTCCGCGCCGGTTTCGCGAATCGCATTCACGAAGGACAGCTTCGATCCGCCGTCCGTCGCGAGGTCCTCGACCAGAAGCACCCGGTCCCCTTCACCCATCACGCCCTCGATCCGGGCGTTCCGGCCATAGCCCTTCGGCTTCTTCCGCACATAGGTCATGGGCAGAGCGAGGCGTTCGGCCATAAGCGCCCCAAAGGGGATGCCCGCGGTTTCACCGCCGGCCACGTTTGTGAAGGCTTCGAACCCGGCCTCGCGCATCACGGTCACAGCGAGGAAATCCATCAGCGTGGTGCGGACGCGGGGAAAGCTGATGAGCTTGCGGCAATCGATATAGGTGGGCGAGGGCAGGCCGCTCGACAGGATGAAGGGCTCGTCTGCGTTGAAATGCACCGCCTCGACCTCAAGGAGCATGGAGGCGGTCAGGCGGGCAATCTCATCCTTCGGGGGAAAGCTTGTTGGGATCATGGCCTACAGGTCCTTTCGATGTGCCAAAAGCCTTGAAAGACTTTTGACAAATTTCTTCGAAGAGATTTGCCGCTCAAGGAACCACTCGCCAGTAGAGCGGCGCCCCGGGATCGAAGACTGTGACGGGGCCTTCGCCCGTCTCAATCTGATCGGGGTAGGCGACCGGCGCCCCTTTTTCGAGCGTGATCGTGTCTTCGTTCACCGGCAACCGGTAGAAGTTGGGCCCATGGATCGAGGCGAACCCCTCAAGCCGGTCGAGCGCATCTTCCTCTTCAAAGACCTGGGCCAGGATCGACATGGCGTTGGATGCGGTAAAGCAACCCGCACATCCGCAGGGCTGCAGCTTCGCCGCGTCCGTGTGCGGGGCGGAATCCGTGCCCAGAAAGAAAGAGGGATCACCCGAAGTCGCGGCCTGCCGGAGGGCGAGCCGATGCTCTTCGCGTTTCGCGACAGGCAAGCAGTAGTAGTGGGGCCGAATGCCGCCGGCGAGGATGTGGTTTCGGTTGATCACCAGGTGATGGACGGTGATCGTGCCGCCGATATTCTCACCACCGTCCTGCACATACTGAACGCCGTCCTGGGTGGTGATGTGTTCCATAACCACGCGCAACTCCGGGATCTCGCGCCGGATCGGATCGAGCACGCGCTCGATAAACACCGCTTCCCGGTCGAAGATGTCGATCTCGGGGTCCGTGACCTCGCCATGGACGCAGAGCGGCAGGCCGATCTGTGCCATGTTCTCCAGGACACGGGTGACTTTGCTGAAGTCCCGCCCGCCAGATTGCGAGTTCGTCCTGGCACCCGCAGGGTAGAGCTTCACCGCTTGGATCAGCCCGATCTCCGCCGCGGCCCGCAGGTCCCGCACCTCTGTCGCCTCGGTCAGGTAAAGCGTCATGAGCGGCTGAAATTTTGAGCCTGTCGGTTTCGCGCTCAGGATCCGATCACGGTAGTCGGCGGCATCTGCTGCCGTCACCACCGGCGGGACGAGGTTCGGCATGATGATTGCCCGGGCGAAATGGCGGGCGGTTTCGGGAAGAACAGCCTCCAGCATCGCGCCGTCGCGCAGATGCAGGTGCCAGTCATCGGGGCGGCGAAGGGTCAGGCGCTCGGTCATCGTATGCGGGGCCTACCGCATCCCTGCGGCGGGCACCAGAGCCGGAGGCTGCCCAATTTTTAGGCACTAAGCGGTGGGTGCTGGATGTGGGCGCGGAATGCCGCCACCGCCCATTGCACCCGGTGTCCCCCCGGGTAGGGTGGCCCCGACAAAAAGGCCCCAAGTTCTTATGTTTGACGCTTCCCCGAAGACGCTCCAGCGCATACGCGGCCGCGCCGCCGTGCGGATCGGGCGCCGTGGGCTCACGGATCTTGCGCAGGCCGGTTCGGCAAAGGCGTTTCTTCCGCGCACCCACTCGGTGACGCCCGAAGTGGTGTTTCTGAACACTGCAGGCGGGCTGACCGGGGGTGACCATCTGTCCTACGGTCTGACGGTTGGAAAAAAGGCTCGGATCACCGGCACCACGCAGACGGCGGAGCGGGCCTATCGCTCGGCCTCTGGCGTGGCGGAAGTGGATGTGACGCTCCGTGTCGGGAGTGGCGGGCATCTCGATTGGCTGCCGCAGGAGACGATCCTCTTCGATGGCGCCGGGCTTGACCGTCGAACCGATATTCATCTGGAGGGGAAGGCCACCTGTCTCATCGCCGAGACCATCGTCCTTGGTCGCGCCGCGATGGGAGAGACGGTGAAGCGCCTTGCGCTCCGGGATCGGCGGCGGGTGATGCGCGAGGGGCGGCCGGTCTGGCTGGAGCCTCTGGAACTTACGGATGCGACTGTGAGTGCGAACCGCACTCCAGCGACACTTGGTACTGCGCGGGCTCTGGCGACTGCGGCGCTAATCGACCCGTATGCCGAAGACAGGCTCGACGGTTTGCGCGCACGCCTGATGCGTCACTCGTCCGTGCGGGCCGAGGCCAGCGCCTGGGAGGGGCGTCTGATCCTGCGAGCACTGGCTGACGACGCCTTTGCTCTGCGCCGTATGATGGCGGAGTGTTTGGAATACCTCCGGGGCGCGCCTATGCCCCGGGTCTGGCAGGTTTGAGGAGGGGCAATGAACCTGACACCAAGAGAAAAAGACAAACTGCTCGTCAGTCTTGCGGCCATGGTGGCCCGAGGGCGGCTGGCGCGTGGCGTAAAACTCAACCACCCCGAAGCCATCGCGCTGATCACCGACTTTGTGGTCGAAGGCGCGCGGGACGGACGTTCGGTGGCCGATCTAATGGAGGCGGGAGCGCATGTTGTGACCCGCGACCAGTGCATGGAGGGAATCGCTGAGATGATCCATGATGTGCAGGTCGAAGCCACATTTCCGGACGGGACAAAGCTTGTGACCGTCCACCATCCGATCCGCTAGGGAGGACGCGCGATGCTTGCCACAGTTATCCTTGGAATTCTGGCGGGGGCCGGGACGCCCTATGCCGAACCGCATGTGAAGAAGATGCTCGAAAGCGTCCTTTTGTCGGACGCGCCGATGAGCGAGTTGGAGTTGCGGACATTCACCTTCGCGCTCTGCCTTGTTGGCGCTGCGATCCTTGCCTTCCTGTTCGGCAGTGGATCGGGCTTTGCGCTTGCTGTAGGCGCGGCCCTCGGCGTGTTCGGGCCGCGGATCATTGACCGGATCCAGAAGCGGCAGGCGCCGGATTACGGAGACGATATATGATCCCTGGTGAAGTCATCACGGCCGACGGTGCCATCACCCTCAATGAGGGTCGCACGCAACTCACGCTTGAGGTCTCCAATACCGGGGACCGCCCTGTTCAGGTCGGAAGCCACTACCACTTTGCCGAAACGAATTCTGCGCTGGCCTTCGACCGCGAGGCCGCGCGAGGCCATCGCCTTGATATCGCTGCCGGTACAGCGGTGCGGTTCGAGCCGGGCCAGACCCGCGAAGTCACCCTCATCCCCCTTGGCGGAGCGCGCGTCGTCCAGGGATTCAATCAGGCCGTAATGGGCCCCCTCGAATGAATTTATGTAACCCGAAAGGAATTAGTGTCGTGAACTTCCCCAACCCGATGACTGCCTTCACCGATCCGGTTCGCTACTACACGGATCTGACGATCTTTCAGATTGAGATGGCGCGCCAGAGCTATGAACTTGCCTGCTCGGTCAATCCGTTTTTGCCGAAAGGGTTGATGACTTCCGTCGGTCAGGTGCCG
>CAWUIX010000335.1:0-3849 GCA_963922395.1 uncultured Rhodobacterales bacterium
CGCTGGGGCGCCGCCCTCACGACCCCCAGCCTCTGGGGCGTCTGGGCCGCCCTCCGCTCTGGGTTCGGCATCGGGGTCCGCGTGGGCCACAGCGTGCCCCACGACATCCGAGACGTCGGTTCGGCGTTCAACCTACCGAAGCTGCCCCCCATCGAACTGCGCCTTCTGGGGTCCGAGACGGCCACCCCGCTTGCGCAGGACATGCTCGCGCGCCTTCGGGACCAAACCCTGCGCCTCATCAACACCGAAGCCCCGAAAGACCTGTCATGACCCTCGAAATCTGGTTCGAATTCGGAAGCACCTATTCCTACCTCACGGTCTCCCGCGCCAAGGCCCTCCTGAACGAGAAAGGTGTCCCCTTCGAGTGGAAACCGTTCCTCCTCGGCCCGATCTTCAAAAGCAAAGGCTGGGACACGTCGCCCTTCGTGCTCGACCCGATCAAAGGCGCCTACATGTGGCGCGACATGAAACGCCGCGCGGACGTCTACGGCCTCCCCTTCGTCCGGCCCGATATCTTCCCGATGCACTCCCTCGCCGCCGCCCGCCTGATGACCGCGGCCCTCGCAGAGCCATGGTGTGGAACCTTCGCCAGAGCGGTCTTCGCTGCACAATTCGCGCGGGGCGAGGACATCTCGGACCCAACGGTCCTGAGACACGCGCTGACCACTTGCGGCGTCGATCCCGAACAGTGGTTCGCCAAAGCACAGTCCTCACCAGTCAAAGACGAATTGAGAGCAAGGACAGAAGAAGCGCAGGACATCGGCATTTTCGGAGCACCTACGTTCCGGGTGGGGGACGAACTTTTCTGGGGCGATGATCGGCTGGACGATGCCATGAATTGGGCGAAAGAGCGCCATAGGCAGTGATGCCTCAGGCCTCTGGAAGCCTCACACATTCAAGAGGTTGCACGAAAGAAACCGAAATCAATCATAGGCACGAATCGAAGGCCACGCCCGACGTATCTCTAATGATTTTGATACGCATGCTAATTGAATCTAATTATTTCAAATTCTGCTTAATTCCTGATCGATTATGACTTTTTCCGTGAGAGTTGGCCAATTCGACCAATCATACTGCCGCGTTTTCAGTCCCTTACGCGTCAGTTTGTATTGGAAGGCCGATATTTCTCTTGTTGGGCATTGCCGCATTCGCCAGCGTGGTCTGGCGAACCAACAAAAAAATCTGGGGACGTAGTATTATGGACTTTCTGACTGGCCTCTTCGGCCTGCTCGGGGATTTGACCTGGGGGTGGGCGCTTGTCCCGATCCTGGTTATCTTCGGCGTTTTTCTCACCATTGCGACGAATTTCGTCCAATTCAGATACTTCAAGCGCATGTTCCGCGTGCTCTCGGGGGACAACCAATCCGCTGACCCGAACACCATCTCCGCACGAGAGGCGCTCTTTGTCTCCGTCGGCGGTCGTGTCGGCGGCGGGAACATCGCCGGCGTGGCGGTGGCGATCACATTGGGCGGCCCCGGCGCCGTCTTCTGGATGTGGATGATCGCCCTTGTCGGCATGGCGACCAGCCTTGTGGAATGTACGCTCGCGCAGGTCTTTAAGCGCAAGCAGGAGGACGGATCTTACCGCGGCGGCCCCGCGCGCATGATCATGTACGGCCTCGGCAGGGATTACCGCTGGCTGGCGGTGCTCTACGCGATCTGTCTGCTCGCGGCATTCGGCATCGGCTTCCCGGCCTTCCAGGGCAACACGGTTGCGGGTGCGGCGGAGAACTCCTTTGGCCTCAACCGCTACATCACCGGTGCGGTCCTGACGGCGGGAACCGGCTTCATCGTCTTCGGCGGCATCCAGCGGATCGCAAAAGCCTCGGACGTGATCGTTCCGATCATGGCTCTGGGCTATATCGCCATGGCGCTGATCGTTATCGTGATCAACTTCACCGAAATCCCCTCGATCGTCTCGATGATCGTGCGCAACGCCCTTGGCTTTGAAGAAGCGGTCAGCGGCGGCATGGGCGCAGCCATCGCACAGGGGATCCGGCGTGGCCTCTTCTCGAATGAAGCAGGTCTCGGCTCGGCCCCGAACGTCGCGGCGGCGGCTGACGTAAGGCATCCAATCAGCCAGGGCATAACTCAGTCGTTCTCGGTCTTCATCGACACGATCCTGATCTGTAGCTGTACCGCCTTCGTCATCCTGATGAGCGATGTTTACCAGGCAGGCGCCGACGTGGACGGTGTGATCCTGACGCAAAACGCGCTGGTCTCGCATCTGGGCGCATGGACTCAGTACTTCCTGACCATCGCCGTGCTGCTCTTCGCGTTCAGCTCGATCATCTACAACTACTACCTCGGCGAGAACGCGATCTCGTTCATGACACCGGCCCCGTCAGCTCTGCTGATCTTCAAGTTCATCTTGATGGCCATCGTGTTTCTGGGCGCGGTCGCACCGGGGGCCACATCGGTCTTCTTCTTCTCTGACCCGATGATGGGGCTTCTGGCGCTGGTTAACCTTCTGGCCCTGATGATGCTCTTCCCGGTCCTGCGCCGCGTGCTGCGGGACTTTGACGAGCAACGGAAGGCCGGGGTGGCACGACCTGTGTTCAATCCCGAGGAGTTCCCGGACCTCGATCTCGACCACTCGGCCTGGCACCACAAAGAAGCCAACTGACCGCTGAGAGAGAGAAAACCAACAGAAACGCCCGGCCTTCGCCGGGCGTTTCGCTTTCGGGCAACCTCAATTCTCACAGAGCCGGTGTTGAAGCATGTTCCCACGCGCGTTGACGCCGGATCACGCCCGGGTGACGCGGACAGCGCGCAGTTGATCAATTGGATCAAAAGACGTCGCACCTCTCGGTCCCGGCGGTCGCAGGAAGATCACTCCAATTCGAGCTTTCCGAAAATGGATCTTAGCCCGTGAGATGCTACTGGCCGCACAGCCTGACGCATCCAGAAATCTCTGCCCTGCACCGCGGATCAGGGTGCTCGCATCCCTTGTTTTTAGGGACGCGCTGGACCGGCCGACCCTGCGATTATCGTTGCCGCACGCGCTCTAAGTGGCGCCTCAGCACAGGTTCTGTGCCGCGGTTTTGCTCACAGGTGTGCACGCGGGTTTTCCAAGCCCCAGGAAGTACAAAAAATCCTACGTTTTTGTGATCCGATGTTTTGATCTGGTGCCCCATTTTCGCCGTAACATCGAGTGAGAAAACAGCGAAACCTCCACTTGGTGGTGAGATCCATGAGAACCTATGTAACAGAACCCGTATCCAGCGCACTGTCGTGCCTCTTCGCAAGGCTATGCGACCATTGGGCCACGCAGCAGGCCCGCCGCCGCTCGCTCTATGCAAAAGAGCATGCGCCGATCGATTTCGGCTGAGCGCCAAAGGACCGGCAAGAACGATCGCATAGCCCCAGCAACCAGCCCGTTGAAGGCTCCGGGGCAGGGGGCGGAGCGCGGCCTTCGAATTTAAGAAATGATGATATTACGACATCGGGGCGGTCGCGGATAAGCGCGACCGCCCCGCGCATTCTGGCGGACCAAAACGGCATGAGATCGATCGCCGCCTTGTCCCAGAATCGAGACGCCGCGTTTGTCAGCATCGCCTGCATCCTCGTGGCGGCGATCAGCTTTTCTATTGGCGACCTCACCATCAAGCGGATCTCGGAGACCCGTGTGCCGTTGCATCAGGCCGTCGCAATCCGGTCGGTCATCGCCCTCGCACTTACCCTGGTCTTCATGCGCGGTGGCGTATCGCTGAAGGCCGCCTTCCGGACCGAACGCCCCGTCCAGCACATGCTGCGTGGCATCGCGGTGCTCCTGTCGAACCTCACTTACTTTGCGGCTCTCGCCGCCCTTCCCATCGCGAACGCCACGGCGATCTTCTTCGTCGCTCC
>CAWUIX010000336.1:0-3834 GCA_963922395.1 uncultured Rhodobacterales bacterium
CTTCGTCGACCGAGATGCGGCGCTCAAATGTCAGACCAGCGCCGTTGTCCCAGGCAAGCGCCAAATCCGCTTCGGTTGTCAGGTCGCCGGCGCTCTGCTGCACCCAAGGCGTTGTTGCTCCTGGAACCTCGTCAGCTGAGAGATCGCCACCTGGGGACCAGCCAAAGAGCGCATAATAGGCCTTGCTCTGCCCCTCCGGGGTCAGGAGTGTGACAGTATCGGCCCCGGGCGCGAGCGTATCTCTGTAGTCAGAGAGGCTCAGGCTGTCGATCCGGCCGCCGTTGAGTGACACAGAGCCGGTCAGACGGTCAGTTGAAACGGCGATACGTGCGGCTTCGTCTTCTTGAGCATCGGCATTGGAGCTCGCTGTTCCCGGGACGCCCGTTGTGGAATCCGTCGTGACGACGCCGGACGTGTCTGCACCTGGAACTGTCGGTTGGACAGCCGTTTCGCTGGTGGTCTCAGATGACGTTTGTTGCGGGGTCGGCTCCTCTGGGGGGAAGACAATGAACCAGACGAGAATGACGAGAAAGCTAAGCGCCGTCGCCAGGAGAAGATTCCGGTTCTGTTCGTCCATGCCCGCTCACCGCAGATGTCTTGGAAGGTGGGGCTCGTTCAACCTTCCAATGCTCGAAAGGTCAAGCCGTTTTCCCCTTATTTCGGCGGCGCAGGGTTAGGTTTTAAGCGCTTGGATGGCGAGATCATGAGTGCTGTTCCCAAGAGTTCTCGCATGTGCTTCCAGCCATGGCGCGACGCTTTCATAGGGCATGGGGCGCGCGACAGCGTACCCTTGGACATGACCACACCCTAGCTCTTCCAAAACCGCGCGCTCAGCTTGGGTTTCTACGCCTTCGGCCAAAGTGTCGAGTTCAAGCCGCTTTGCGAGCGTTAGGATCGCCGAAACGATGTTCTGCTGCTCTGGATCCGCGTCAATTTGCGTAACGAAAGACCGATCGATCTTGATCCGCCCGACCGAGAATCGCTTGATGTTGGTGATGGACGCATGGCCGGTCCCGAAGTCGTCAAGATCCACCAGAAAACCCAGTTCGGCGAAGGCGCGCAGATTGCGAATGATGGTATCATTCGCTGTTTGCGCAATCACGGTCTCGAGAACTTCGACGGTCAGCCGGTTCGGCGTGATGTCAAATCGGTCGAGCTCCCATCGGACCTTTTCAACAATGGCGGGGTTCCGGAGCTCTTCCGCCGAGAAGTTTATCGAAAGGGTGGGGACCCCATATCCCGCAGAGTCCCAACTCCGCAAAGCGTTCAAGCTCTTGTACAGCATCACCTCGCCCAGGCGTTCGAGAAGCCCTAACTGCTCAGCCGCGGGAAGGAACTCTGCTGGTGGAACCAGCCCATTGTCGGGGTGCTCCCACCGCGCGAGGACCTCAAACCCAGTGACAACACTGGACGTGGTATCAACTTGCGGCTGGAACCAGGGTGCAATTTGATCTGACTCCAGTGCGGCTGGCAGGTCATGCGCGAGTGTGCCGAGTGACCGGGCCTTGCGTTTCATGTCCATCGTGAACGCCCGAATGGCGCCGCTACCGTGGGATTGGGCATCCGCCAAGGCTTGTTCCGCGGCCTCAATGAGCGCATCGCCGCCTTCGGCGGGTGCCCTGTGCGGCGTACAAAAGCCAATGGTCACCGTCACGTAAACGCGGGTCCCGCCGATGCTGATCGGTTCCTGGATCTGACGCTGTATCCGGGTGGACAACTGAATCAGGCTCTCAAGATCCGCGCGGGTCGCGGATGTCAGAACGATGACGAAGCGCGGACCGTCGAGCCGCCCCATAAGATCGACTTCGCGGATCGCGCTCCTTAGGCGCGCGGCGGAAGTTCGCATAATCTCAAGTGCAGCCGCTAATCCGAGGCGATCCTCCAACTCTGCGTATTCATCGATTGCTATGGCGAGGGCTGCGGTCATTCTGACCTGGGTCGGACCATCGTTGAGCACGGTGTCGGCGCGCCGCGCCACGTCAGACCGAAGAGGCAATTCTGAAATTGGATCCAGGTTTTTTATGATTTCGGTAGTCTGGGATCCGTGGAGCCCAGCGATGGCAAACACGGCCGGCATCAAGAGAGCGATTATGACAAGTGCCGTTTCGCCCCCGAACCAGAAGGCGGCAAGTGTGATCGCTGGCATGAATGCCAGAAGCTGAGGCCCGGAGAGGAGCTGCCTTAGGCCAATCCTAAGACGGTCCACACGCGTCCGCAGGTCGGTCGTTGCAGTGCGCCACATACGGCTTGATCCTGCCTCTCTTTTTACGAGGCGGACGCTAGGGCGACTGTCTGGTGATAGTGTTAATCTTGGCGCCGAACTGGCGCCGGTAACGTCTCGAAGTTTAAGCGTTTAGGTTTTGGTCACTTCCCGGGCCAGACCCGCGAAGTCAAAGAGCTCTGGGTCGAGCAGGTGTGACGAACGTACATTCGTCAATGATCGGAAGAGCACTTGCCGACGACCGGGACGATTTGCCTCCCACTCGTCCAGCATGCGCTTTACTTGCTGCCGCTGAAGTCCGTCCTGACTGCCACAAAGATCGCAAGGGATGATCGGGTAATTCATGGCCTTCGCAAATCGTGCGCAGTCCTCTTCGGCCACATGAGCAAGGGGCCGGCACACGAAAAGGTCGCCGTCCTCGTTCAAGAGACGCGGCGGCATGGTCGCAAGGCGTCCACCGTGAAAGAGATTCATGAAGAACGTTTCGAGAATGTCGTCGCGGTGGTGGCCGAGGACGACGGAGGTACACCCTTCCTCGCGCGCGATACGATAGAGGTTGCCCCTCCGGAGGCGCGAACAAAGTGCGCAGTAGGTCCGGCCTTCCGGCACTTTGTCGGTTACGATGGAGTAGGTGTCTTGGTATTCGATGCGGTGAGGGACGCCCATGCGCTCTAAGAACTCTGGCAGAACCGTTGCGGGGAAGCCGGGCTGACCTTGATCGAGGTTGCAGGCAAGGATGTCCACAGGGAGGAGGCCCCTCCATTTTAGCTCATAGAGTGCTGCCAGAAGCGTATAACTGTCCTTCCCGCCGGAGAGGCAGACAAGCCACCGGGCGCCGCGTTCAATCATCCCATACTGTTCGATGGCTTCGCGGGTCTGCCGAATGATCCGCTTGCGCAGTTTGCGGAACTCCGTCGACTTCGGCGCGCCAAAGAACAGCGGATGAATTTCGTCGGCATCGTCGAGCATGCGGGGCCTCCGTGGGTGACGCGCTCCGACTACCGCACGGAGAGGTTCCGGAAAAGAGCAAGATCCGATTTGGCCTGGCGCGCGTATCTTCTATGAATGAGGGAGAACGTCACATGCGCCTGCTTCTGATCGCCGCGGCCCTTCTGCTTGCAGCTTGCACCGGAAAGCCGGGGTTGAAAGATGCGAACCTGTCGAACCGGAGCCTGAACCTTGAAGAGTTCTTCACCGGGGATTTGGTGGCCTTTGGCCAGTTCCAAGATGTTTTTGGAACTGTACGACGCCGGTTCGAGGTGGATATCCAGGGCACATGGGACGGGAAGGATCTGACGCTTGTCGAGGATTTTGTCTATGAGGATGGCTCAACCGAGCAACGCGTGTGGACGCTGACAAAGACCGGGCCTGACACATGGGCGGGTACAGCGCCCGGCGTGATTGGGGAAGCTACGGGCGAAGAGCGTGGCGACGTCTTCAATTGGCAATATACCATCGACTTGCCAATACCGAGCGCAGACGGCGCGACTGAGACGCTGCGCGTGACCTTCGATGACTGGATGTGGCTTCTGAACGAGGATCGGCTGCTAAACCGTGCCTATATGAAGCGGTACGGCGTCGATATTGGAGAGGTCATTTTGACGTTTGAGAAG
>CAWUIX010000337.1:0-3830 GCA_963922395.1 uncultured Rhodobacterales bacterium
TGCAGGCGCCGCGCTGACGGCAGTGTCCGTCTCGCCGGTGGCTGCCCAGGACCTGGTGATTTTCTGGGCCGAATGGGACCCGGCGAGTTTCCTGCAGGAACTGGTCAACGAATACGAGGCCGAAACCGGTGTCGAAGTGCTGGTCGAAACCACGCCCTGGTCTGATTTCCAAACCAAGGCCTTCACCGAGTTCAACGCCCGCGGCTCCGCCTATGACATGATCGTCGGCGACAGCCAGTGGCTCGGCGCCGCGTCCGAGGGCGGGCATTACGTCGATCTGACCGATTTCTTCGCCGAACATAACGTCGGCGACATCATGGCGCCGGCCACGGTCAAGTACTACGCCGAGTATCCGGGCAATTCCGGCAAGTTCTGGGCCATTCCGGCAGAGGGTGACGCGGTTGGCTGGTCCTACCGCAAGGACTGGTTCGAAGACCCGGCCGAAATGGCCGCCTTCAAGGACAAATACGGCTACGACCTCGCGCCGCCCTCAACATGGGCCCAGTTGCTGGACATTGCCGAATTCTTCCACCGCCCCGACGAAGACCGCTACGGTGTGGCGATCTATACCGACAACTCCTATGACGCCATGGTCATGGGCGTTGAAAACGCGATTTTCTCCTACGGCGGTGAACTTGGCGATTTCGAAAGCTATCAGGTGGATGGCATTCTGAATTCACCGGAAAATGTCCAGGCGCTCGAAGATTACAAGCGCCTCTACAGCTACACGCCGCCAGGCTGGGCCAAAGCGTTCTTCGTGGAAAACAACCAGGCGATCACCGAAGGCCTCGCGGCCATGTCGATGAACTACTTCGCCTTCTTCCCGGCGCTGCTCAACGAGGCAACCAACCCGCACGCCGCCAATACCGGCTTCTTTGCCAATCCGGCCGGGCCGACCGGAGCGCAGCACGCGGCACTCGGCGGGCAGGGCATCTCGATTGTCAGCTACTCCGACAACATCGACGAGTCCTACAAGTTCCTGGAATGGTTTATCCAGGAAGACGTGCAGAAGCGCTGGGCAGAGCTGGGCGGCTATACCGCGCACGCCGCCACGCTGGAGAGCGACGAGTTCCGCCAGGCCACGCCCTACAACGAGGCGTTCTACCAGACCATGTTCAAGGTCAAGGACTTCTGGGCCGTGCCGGAGTTTGCCGAACTTCTGACCGCCGCCAACCAGCGCCTCTATCCGTTCATCGTCGGCGATGAAGGAACCGCGCAGGAAACCCTTGATGCGCTGGCAGCCGACTGGAACGCGACGTTCCAGAAATACGGTCGCCAGTAACTCCCGGACCGGGGCGTGGTTCGCCGCGCCCCGGCTTCTCATCCATGACGCCGGTATCAGGAGCTCATTCGCGTGGCAGACATTGGTATGACCCGTCTCAGTCCCGATAGCCGGGCCGCGGCACGGGGATGGAGCGACCTGACGATCCGGAACATGTTCATCATTCCGACAATTGCCTTCCTGATCATCTTCAATATCTTTCCGCTGCTCTATTCGCTCGGCTATTCGTTTACCGATTTCCGCGCCTCGACTAATGCGCCGGCCAACTGGGTCGGACTGCAAAATTATCGTGAGCTTCTGACGGACGATTTCATCTGGCGCAATTTCACCATCACCGCCAAATACGTCATCGTCTCGGTCGCCGGGCAGGTGATTGTCGGCTTCGGCCTCGCCATGCTGCTCAATCGGGACATTCCGATGAAGGGCTTGATCACCACGCTGCTCTTGCTGCCGATGATGCTCTCCATGGCAGTGGTCGGCCTGTTCTGGAAACTGCTTTATGATCCGTCTTTCGGGATCATCAACTATGCCCTGGGTCTGGGCAAATTCGAATGGCTTGCCGATCCCGACATGGCGCTCTACGCGATCGCCATCACCGACATCTGGATGTGGTCGCCCTTTGTCATGCTCCTGTCGCTGGCCGGTCTCTCTGCCGTGCCCCAGCATTTGTATGAAGCCGCCGAGATCGACCGCGCCGGCCCCTTCTATACCTTCTTCCGGATCACCCTGCCGCTGGTGCTTCCAATCCTGATGATCGCGATCATCTTTCGCACCATGGAGGCGTTCAAGACTTTTGATCTGGCCTACATCATGGCCAGCCAGCCCACGACCGAACTGATATCGATCCGACTATACAAGATGGCCTTCCTGGAATGGCAGACCGGCAAATCCTCGGCCTTTGCCTATATCGTGCTGGTCATGGTGGTGGCGATCACCAATATCTACGTGAAATACCTCAACAAAGTGAAGGAGCGCTGAGATGGCCGCCGTCCTCACACGTCGCGAGGTTGTGGTCAACCGTGTCGCCATCTTCGCGGTCTTTGTTGCATTGCTCATCATGCTTGCGCCGATTTACTGGATCGTGTCGACCTCGTTCAAACCGCGCAATCTTGCAACCACGGTGCCGCCCACGATCCTGTTCGAACCGACCGTCGCGCCCTATGTGAAAACCTTTGTCAAACGCTCCCAGCTGCGCAATCCGGTGTCCGAAGAGGTCTACGAGGCCGCGCCCTGGTGGGAACAACTCGTACTCGATGGCGGCGAAAAGGTCGTACGCAGCGGCAAAGGGGATGTGCGCGCCTCCGGTTATGGCCAGCGCTTCAAGAACTCGCTGATCGTCGCCATTGTCTCCACCTTCTTTGCCGTCTCCATGGGCACGCTCACGGCTTACGGTTTTTCCCGGTTCCGGGTCGCCGGCAAGGATGACTGGCTGTTCTTCATCCTGTCCACCCGTATGCTGCCGCCGGTCGTTGTGGCGATCCCGATGTTCCTGATGTACCGCGTCGTCGGGCTGAACGACACGCATCTCGGGCTGATCATCCTCTACACCGCCTTCAATCTGTCCTTCTCGGTCTGGATCATGAAAGGTTTCATCGACGAAATCCCCCGCGAATACGAAGAAGCGGCACTTGTCGATGGCTATACCCGCATGCAGGCCTTCTTCAAGATCGTGCTGCCCGAGGCAATGACCGGCATCGCCGCCACAGCCGTATTCTGCTTCATTACCGCGTGGAACGAATATGCCTTCGCCCTGATCATGACCAACCGCAAGGCTCAGACCGCGCCGCCCTATATCCCCAGCCAGGTCGGCTCCGGTCTGCCGGACTGGACCGTGATCGCCGCCGGCACGGTGATGTTCCTCATCCCCGTGGCGGTCTTCACCTTCCTGCTGCGCAATCACCTGCTAAGGGGCATGTCGTTCGGGGCGATCCGAAAATGAGCTTTCGCCAGATCAACCAGAAATACCTCGTGCCTGCCGCGCAGTGGGTGATGATCCTTGGGATCGCCGCGCTCTGTCAGCCCTGGAGCCTGTTCTTTCACAAATACGGGCTGACGATAACGCTTGTTGGCCTGGTCGCCTTCCTGGTGGTGATGCATATCGCGCCAGAGGAAGAAGCCGTGCCCGACGACGACGAGGAAATGATCTGATGGCCCGGATCGACCTTGTCGATGTGCAAAAGTTCTTTGGTCCCAATCAGGTCATCAAAGACATGAACCTTACCGTTGAGGATGGTGAATTCATTGTCATGCTGGGCCAGTCCGGGTGCGGCAAGACCACGACCCTGCGCGCCATCGCGGGGCTGGAAACGGTGACGTCCGGCACCATCTCGATTGATGGCGAAGAGGTACAGGACAAGAAAGCCGCTGACCGCGACATCGCATTCGTGTTCCAGTCCTTCTCGCTCTACCCGCATATGACGGTGTATGAAAACATCGCCTTTCCGCTGCGCGCCGTTGGCATGTCCAACGCCGAGCGCGAAGCGGCTGTCAAGGAGGTCGCCGAGGTGCTGCGCATCACGCCTCTGTTGCAGCGACGGCCTTCCGCGCT
>CAWUIX010000338.1:0-3825 GCA_963922395.1 uncultured Rhodobacterales bacterium
CTTATAGGGCCGGGGCGTCTCGATCTCGATCACCAGGGCGTCGTGTGTGAGCGTGCGCCATGCTGCGACTTCGGTTGGGTCGACCGTGCCGCCGGCCCGCACGCCATTTGCGGCGACCGCCAAGATGTCCGTGACGGCCCGCGCGGGCACAGTGCGCGTCATGTCGAACGGCTCTTTCAGCGAGCGCCGGTGCGGGACCTCTGCGAAGAGCGTGGTTTCTGGGGTGCCGCCGGGCACCAAACGGCACACGGCCACGGGCCGCTGGTCGAGGGCCTCGTCATCCTCTCCCTCAGGGAAAAGATCCATTTCCACGTCGAAGCCATCCTGAGCCGCTGCGAGTCGGAACACCTCCAGGAAGCATCCCAGACCGATCACGATCTGGCGGCTGAACGGGTCGGTGTGGGGCAACAGGCGATCGGTATCGACATAGAGTGTCACGGTGTCCGGGGTGGATAGATCGACGATCCAGGGCTGCCGATTGTGGGGGTTCGGGGCGAGGATGGCATGGCTCAGGGCCCGCATGCGGGGTTCTGCATAGCTTCCGGCCAGAGACCAGGGGGCCAAAGCTGCCTCAGGCGTCCGGGTGACAGCGAAGCCAGCCCCCGCCGCTGCGATAACGGTGCCGCCGCCAAGGATTGAAAGGGTTTGTCTGCGCGTGAGGGGCATCGCGAATCTCCATTAGTACGATTTCGGACTACTTAGTGCGATATCGTACTATATGCAAGCGGAAACGCCGCATTGCACCCAATTCGCCAGATTGTTACGCCACGTCGAACGTTGCGGAGGGACCGTTCATGCCCGTCATCACCGAGATCGCAGACCTGAAGCGGATCTACCGCAGGCGCGTGCCAAAGATGTTCTATGACTACGCCGAATCCGGCAGCTGGACGGAACAGACCTTTCGCGAAAACACCTCTGACTTTGACGACATCCGCCTGCGGCAGCGGGTGGCAATTGATATGACCGGGCGTTCGACGGCCACGAAGATGATTGGTCAGGATGTCTCGATGCCCGTAGCGCTGGCCCCTGTTGGCCTGACGGGTATGCAACATGCAGATGGGGAAATCCTTGCGGCAAAGGCCGCTGAAAAATTCGGGGTGCCGTTCACGCTGTCGACGATGTCGATCTGCTCGATCGAAGACGTGGCGGCGGCAACATCCGCGCCGTTCTGGTTTCAGGTCTACACGCTGAAGGACGACGACTTTATGCGGCGGCTGATGGCACGGGCGAAGGACGCGAAGTGCTCTGCCGTGGTGATCACCCTGGACCTGCAGGTGCTGGGGCAGCGTCATCGGGACCTCAAGAACGGGCTGTCGGCCCCACCGAAGCTGACGGCCAAGTCGGTTGCCAATATGATGACCAAGGTGGGCTGGGGCCTGAATATGCTTCAGACGCAGCGGCGGACCTTCGGGAACATCATTGGGCACGCGGCGGACGTGACGGACCCAAGCTCACTGTCCACCTGGACGGCTGAGGCATTCGATGCTGCGCTTGATTGGGAGCGCGTCAAAGAGCTTCGGAAGATGTGGGACGGGCCGGTGATCCTGAAAGGGATCCTCGATGTTGAGGATGCGAAGAAGGCGCTGGAGGTTGGCGCGGATGCCATCATCGTGTCGAACCACGGTGGGCGCCAGTTGGACGGGGCTTTGTCAGCGATCAAGGCCTTGGGGCCGATTGTGGAGGCTGTGGGCGACAAGATCGAAGTTCATTTCGATTCCGGGATCCGGTCTGGCCAGGATGTCCTGAAGGCCATGGCGATGGGGGCCAAGGGAACCTATATCGGGCGCGCCTTTGTCTATGGCCTCGGCGCGATGGGTCAGGCTGGCGTCACACGCGCACTGGAGGTCATTCACAAAGAGCTCGACCTTTCCATGGCGCTGTGCGGCCGTACCGATATCAACGCCGTGGACCGCGATATCCTTTTGATTCCAGAGGATTTCGAAGGAACCTGGGCGAAGACCTGATCCGTCCCTTGCAGATCTTCCTCAATCAAAGCATCGCTTTCCTCGCCGTCCCAAAGGCCGGCTCGACCTCTTACGAGGCCGCGATGCGACCCCTCGCGTCCATCGACGTCAGGTCACCGCCCCGGGCCCGGCACATCACGGCGCGGCGGTTCGACAAGCGCTGGAGGCCGTTCCTGAAGCGGTCGTGGGATGTGGAGCCGGAAACGGTTGCGGTGCTGCGCGATCCGTTGGAGCGGCTTAAGAGTTGGTACAAGTACCGCAATTCGCCGGAACGCCGGAAGAGCGTGGCGGGGCTGAGCTTTGATGAATTCATTCGGGCCGTTGTATCTGATGATCCGTCCGACGCGACGCGTATTGGTGCGCAGGATGCCTTTGTCTCTGACGGAGACGGCGGGATCGGGGTGACGCACCTCTTTGCGCTGGAGCGTCCGGACCCGTTGGATGATTTTCTGTCAGGCGTCCTCGGGCACGCGATCGTGCCAGATCGGCTGAATGTGTCCGCTGCGGCGGATGTGGATCTCAGTCCCGAAACACATGCCCTTCTGCAAGAGAAGCGTGCGGGCGAATTTGCGCTTTATCATAGAGTACTGGAGGCCGGTCACATGGTGACCGAGGCTGCGCGGCCCTAGCGCCCGGTGATCCGCCGCCACAGCCCGCGCAGGCGCCCCCGCGCCTCTTCAGACGCTTCTTGCAGATCATCTACCATCGGTTCGATCCGCCGTTTGCGGAAGCGGTAAATCGCTCGCCCGATCCAGGCGAGGAACACAGCGAAGACAGCGAAGAAGATGATGTTGAACCAGTTGACCGAGGTTGCGTCCGGGCCGGTCACAGGACGCACGGAGACGGCATTCGGGAAGATCGAGAAGAGTTCGTTTCGCCAGCCGTAATGGCGCACCTCGACCCAGCGCGGCTCGTCCTGCGTGGACACGAGATCGCGGGCGATGGCCTGGAGGTTCGCGCTGTCGAATTTGAAGTATGGGGGCCAGATCCAGCCGGTGTCTTCATTGCGGTATACGATGGGTTTTCCGTTTGGTCGGATCGCTTCGATGAACGGGATGTCCCGGTTGACGGTGCCGACGGCATCGCCGGATCCGGCCGAGCTCCAGAAGATGGAGTTCGCGCCGAAATCGACCCGGCGCACTTCGGTGTTCACGAGCCGGACAACGTCATGCTGTGGCAGCGTGTAATGCAGAAAAAGCCCGACGATCAGAACGACGAGGGCAAGGAAGGACCAAAGCACGTAGCGCATCGTCTGTCTCTCCGGCTGAGTTGGCCTCTACATAGGGGCCGAGCGGGCACGGAGCAATCACTCGTCGTCGGGATCGGGGTCGCGGGCGGCCATGCGTTCGCCACGGCGGCGCTCTGTCCCCTGCCCGAGCGCGATTGCGGTCAGGGCAAGAATGGGCCCCCAGATCAGGGCCGCCTGCAGCCCGAGCGTGACGAAATGCCGGATGCTTTGGCCCGGGCGTTCCGCCAGTCGAGAGAGGCTGAGACCTGCGTCGCTGTAGAGCGCGACGAAGAGAACCGATCCCAGAAGGACGAGGAGAACGATGGACAGGGCGAGGGCTTGGGCAAGACCGTGAAGCGTATCGGGGAATCGTCGGGCCAGTGCGATTGGCAAAACGGCCCCGGCCAGGCCGAGCGTCAGGATCGGTAGCGTTGTTGCAATTGTCCACTCCATCGTTCGAATGTGGGTCGCGGATCGCGCGGCGCCAAGGCGGAATTCGCTTTCCCGCGGTGCCAATTCTGTGAAAAACAGGTTTCATGAGACTTAACGGCAAGACCGCGATCGTGACGGGGGGCGGGTCCGGCTTTGGGGCGGGGATCGCTCGGGCGTTTGCGCGCGAGGGCGCTTCGGTGA
>CAWUIX010000339.1:0-3819 GCA_963922395.1 uncultured Rhodobacterales bacterium
CCATCGCGTCCCGCTGCGTCATGCCCTTATGCAGCATCAGGACCTCGGCCATCTGATCCGACACCCGCATATACGGATTGAGCGAGGTCATGGGATCCTGAAAGATCATCGCGATCTTCTCGGCCCGGATCTTGTTCAGCGCCGCATCCCCTGCATTCAGGATGTCCTGCCCCTCGAAGCGCACCGATCCCATCGCGCGCCCATTCCGCGCCAGAAGGCCCATAACGGCGAATGCCGTCTGGCTCTTCCCCGAACCGCTCTCACCTACAATGGCCAGCGTCTCCTTCGCGCCCACTTCGAAGGTGACGCCATTGACGGCGTTCACCGTGCCATCGTTGACCTCAAAGGCGACCGAAAGATCCTTAACCTCCAACAGCATCAGCGATCCTTCGGGTCCAGCGCATCGCGCAGCCCGTCCCCGACAAAGAAGAACGCGAACAGCGTGACGACAAAGAAGAACAGCGGGAACAAAAGCTGCCAGAGCGTTCCATACTGCATCTGGCTCGCCCCATCGTTGATCAGGGCGCCCCAGGACGTGTTCGGCTCTTGAACGCCCAGACCAAGGAAGCTGATGAAGCTCTCATAGATGATCATCGAGGGCACAAGAAGCGTCGCATAGACGATCACCACACCCAAAAGGTTCGGCACGATGTGGCGCAGGATGATTGTCAGCGGTTTGACGCCCGTCGCCACAGCCGCCTCGACGAATTCCTTGTTCTTGATCGACAAGGTCTGACCGCGCGCGATCCGCGCCATGTCCAGCCAGGAGATCAGTCCGATCCCAAGGAACAGCATGAAGAGCGAGCGCCCGAATACCACGAGCAACAGGATCAGAACGAACATGTACGGGATCGACATCAGGACATCCACGATCCGCATCATGATGTTGTCGACCCGACCACCCAAATACCCCGCCGTCGCCCCATAAAGCGTGCCGATGATTACTGCGACCAGCGCCCCGATGATCCCCACCATCAGGGAAATCCGCGTCCCCTGAACCACGCGAGCATAAAGATCACGTCCCAGCTCATCGACGCCGAAGTAATGCCCGTTGGTAAAGTTCGGAGCACCCAACTCGGCCACATTCCCCAGCATGTTCCAGTCGACTTCCTCGTTCGACCAGACCGCCAGGGTTTGACCGAATATCGCGAAGAGGCCCACAAGAACCAGAACGACAAGGCTACCCGTCGCCGCGCGGTTCCGAAAGAAACGTGCCCTTGCGTCCTGCCAGAGAGAGCGGCCCGCTACGGGGGCCGCATCGATCAGCGCTTCGGTTGTCGAAGCCGGGGTGAGGGTCGGGGATCGCATATCAGTACCGGATCCGCGGGTCGATCCAAGCGTAAAGGATATCGACCACAAGGTTGAAGAGAACAGTCAGCGTGCCAATCAGGACGGTAATCCCCAGCATCACCCCATAGTCCCGGCTCAACGCGGATTTCGCAAAGAACTGCCCGATCCCACCCGTCGAGAAGAACATATCGATCACCACGGACCCGGTGATCATCCCAACAAAAGCCGGGCCGAGATAAGAAATCACCGGCAGCATCGCAGGCTTCAAAGCATGGCGCAGAATGACCCGCCGCATGGGTAACCCTTTTGCCCGCGCCGTTCGTATGAAGTTTGCGTTCAGCGTCTCCAGCATCGACGCCCGCGTGATCCGCGCGATGGAGGCCAGAAACGAGGTTGCCAGCGCAATGACCGGCATTATCACATATTGCCACTGCCCGCCTTGCCAGCCGCCCCCCGGCAACCATCCAAGCCAGAGGGTGAAGACCAGGATCAGGATCGGCGCCATCACGAAGTTCGGCAAAACCTGCGCACCAATGGAGATGCCAACAGCGAGGTAGTCGAGCCAGGAGTTGTGATAGATCGCAGCCGTAACGCCCAGACCAACACCGATCCCAACAGCGAAGATAAAGGACCAGGTCCCATATTTCAGCGTCACCGGGAAACCTTGCGCGATGATGTCGTTCACGTCCCGGTCTTTCAGGATGTAGGACGGCCCGAAATCGAACTGCGTCACGACATTCCAGACATAAATCCCCATCCGCTGCCAAAGCGGCCGGTCGAGGCCATATTTCGCCTCAAGGTTCGCCAGCACTTCCGAGGTGGTCCCGCGTTCACTGGCGAACGGCGAACCGGGAGCCGCCTCCATCAGAAGGAAGGTCAGAATTATCAAGATAAGGATGGTCGGCACCGCAATGGCGATGCGTCTCAGCGAGTAATTGAGCAAGTCCCCGGGTCCCAAAGGACGAGGCGCGCCACAGGGGCGCGCCTCGTCAGGTTCTTATTCAGCAACGCGGTAGAAGTTCTTGGAATACCAGTTATTTTCCACGTTGTTGTAGGGCCAGCCTTTCATGTCATCTGACAACAGGAACGTGTTGGCATAATGGTAAACCGGGATCACGGCCATCTCATCCGCAACGATCTGTTCCACTTCGGTATAAGCCGCTTGCGGGTCCATCGAGGTTTTCGACGCGCGCATCAGGTCGTCGACCGTGCCGTTGGAATACTTCCCGTCATTCGCACCATGGGTCGTGGTCAGAAGATCAAGGAAGGTAGAGGCTTCGTTGTAATCCCCGCACCAGGCTGAGCGCGCGATGTCGAACTTCTGCTCGCCACGCACCTCAAGGTAGGTCTGCCACTCCATGTTCTCCATGGTGACATCGATGCCAAGCTTTTGCTTCCACATCTGCGCCATGACCGTTGCAATCGCCTTGTGCGACTCCGACGTGTTGTAGATCAGCTTGAGTTCCAGCGGCTCGCCGCCAGCACCCCAACCGGCCTCCTGGATCAGCTCTTTGGCCTTCGCGTCACGCTCTCCCTGCGTCCATGCCGCATAGTCGATAGACGGCGATTCAAAGCCGGCGGTCGCCCAGTGAGTGAAGTTGTACGCTGGCCGCTGGCCACCTTTCAGCACCTGATCTACGATCACGTTCCGGTCGATGGCATAAGCCATCGCTTCGCGCACACGAACGTCCTGAAGGGCAGGGTGCCCCGTATCCGTGTGGTTGAACGCGTAGTAATAGTTGCAAAGGCGCGGAACACTTGTTGCTTCGCTCGGCAACTCTTCCTTCAGCGCCGGAAACTGCCCCGGTGGCAGGGGCTCAAGGTGATCCAGCTCCCCGGCTTTGTAGCGTGTCAGAGCGGTGTTCACATCGTTGATAACGATGCCCGTCACTTTCTCGATGATAACATTGTCGGCGTCCCAGTATGTCGGGCTCTTCACGCGGGTGTGGAACTCATTGAGCACAAGCTCTTCAAGCGTGTATGCGCCGTTCGACACCATGTTCTCGGGCTTCGTCCAGTCTGCGCCATGGGCCTCAACGGTCGCCTGATGCGTCGGGAACAGCGTCGCGTAGGTCGTCATGTTCGGGAAATAGGGCAGGGGCGTCTTAAGAGACACTTCCAGCGTGTAATCATCCACCGCCCGCACGCCCAGTTCTGACGGGGCCATTTCGCCAGCCAGAATCTCGGCCGCATTCACCATCTCAGTGAGTTCGAGATACCAGCCGTAGGGCGACGCCGTCGCGGGATCCACGGCCCGCTGCCAGGCATAGACGAAATCGTTGGCCGTGACCGGATCGCCGTTCGACCATTTCGCATCCTGCCGAAGCGTGAAAACCCAGGTGGAGTTTCCATCAGGCGATGACCACTCCGTCGCAACGCCCGGCACAAGATTGCCGTTCTCGTCTTGGCTGATCAGGCCCTCAAAAAGGTCGCGGATCACGTGGAAACCGGCGGTCTCTTCGTTGAGCTGCGGGTCAAGCGTCGGGAACTGGTCGAGCAACCGATAGGTAAATGTCTGATTGTCCGAGA
>CAWUIX010000340.1:0-3801 GCA_963922395.1 uncultured Rhodobacterales bacterium
AGTCGGCGCGACGACAATGGACCGTCCGGAATGGGTGCAGGTGAATCCGATTGCCGTCGAAGGCTACGCTGCCCTCACCAACAACAAGAACCGCGGGGTAAAGCCCAATGCGGGCGGCGACGATACCAGCGTGAACGGTCCAAACCCACGAGAGGCCAATAACTTCGGTCAGGTCGTGCGGTGGTTCCCGGCGAATGACGATCACGCCACCGAAGCGTTCCGTTGGGACCTCTTTGTCATGGCAGGCAACCCAGCGACGCAGGAAGGCGCCTATGCAGGGTCGTCGAACGTCAACGAAGGCAACATGTTCAACTCACCTGACGGGCTAATGTTCGACTCTGCTGGGTTGGTCTGGATTCAAACTGACGGCAACGACAAGAACGAAGGTGAGTTTGAAGGTCAGGGCAACAACCAGATGCTGGCAGGCGATCCTGTTACTGGTGAGATCCACCGTTTCATGACCGGGCCCAACGGTTGCGAGGTGACAGGCCTGTGCTGGTCCACTGACCGCAAGACGATGTTTGTGGGCATCCAGCACCCAGGCGGTTCGTTCCCCGATGGGGAAGGCCTGCCGCGTTCATCGGTGATCGCGGTTTGGCGTGATGACGGGGCGCTTGTGGGCTAAAGTCTCGCCTGAACTGAAGATGGAAGGGCCCCGGTTCCGACCGGGGCCTTTTTTTCGGGTGTCGAAAGTCTGTACGGACATCGGTGTGCGCAGAGGATGGGATGACTTCAGACCATGAATGGCCGGAAACCGATGCACGGGACGGGGACGTCTTCCGCACCGACAGGCTCGTCGTCCGGCATTGGCGCACCTCGGATGTGTCCGATCTTCTGAAGGTGTACGGTATGAAGGACGTCATCCGCTGGGTAGACGATGGCCAACCACTGTCGGCAGAGGAAGCCGCACAGTGGATTAATATCACCCTCTCTAACTACGAGACGCGGGGTTACGGGATGTTCGTCATCGAGGATCCTGCGCTACGCAAGACGATTGGATTCGGCGGGCTCGTGCACCCGGGGGGACAACAAGAGCCGGAAGTGAAATACGCTTTCATCCCCGAGGTCTGGGGTCAGGGGCTTGCGACGGAGTTCGTGCGTGGCCTTCTGGATTATGGAAAATCCGCCCACGGACTGACCCACGTCATCTCTACTGTGTCAGAGGGCAATCTGGCGTCGAAACGGGTTCTTTCGAAGACTGGGCTTCATCGGTCCGCGGTGCGGAGAGAGGAAGATGGCAGCCAGACGGAGATCTACGAGCTGCGCCTTTAGTGTGCGCCTGACCCGTGATTGGATCGTGCTGCTTCGCAGGCTTTCTGATCTGACACTTAGGCGTTCTGCCGAATGGAGCACGCTGCGATTGCCATGCCAACCCAGCACCCGTCATTCTGGATTCGGCTCACTTCGCTTGGCGCAGACTCACTTGGCCGGTTCTGGAACCTTATTGTTGTCCCCAGTGAATTCATGCACGGTGTCGGAATAGGATTAAGACTCGATTATTGAAGATCTTTTGAGGGGGTTAGTCGTCATGACAAAGAAACTGCTCGCAGAGCTGGTTGGAACGTTCTGGCTTGTCTTCGGGGGCTGCGGCAGTGCCGTCCTTGCCGCTGGTGTCGCGGACGTTGGCATTGGCTGGTTGGGCGTCAGCCTCGCCTTCGGATTGACAGTGATGACGATGGCCTACGCGGTCGGCCACATCTCCGGTGGGCATTTCAACCCCGCCGTTTCGCTTGGCCTGATGATCGCGGGGCGGTTTGAGAGCAAGGAGCTTCTACCATACTGGGCGGCGCAGGTTATCGGAGCCATTCTGGCGGCGATCGTCCTTTATGTGATCGTGGCCGGGGCCCCGGACTTTGCAGGTGTCGGTGGCTTTGCCTCAAACGGATACGGATCGGCGTCGCCGCAAGGGTATTCCATGCTTTCAGGTCTGGTGATCGAGATTGCGCTGACCGCGGTCTTCCTCATCATCATTCTGGGCGCGACGTCCAAAGGAGCGCCTCCGGGCTTTGCACCGATCGCCATTGGCCTTGGCCTGACCCTGATCCATCTGATCTCCATCCCGGTGACAAACACATCTGTGAACCCAGCCAGATCGACCGGTGTGGCGCTCTTTGCGGAAGGTCCGGCCCTTGCACAACTCTGGCTCTTCTGGGTGGCCCCCCTGATTGGAGCGGCCATTGGCGCAATCCTCTGGAAGGTGATGTCGACGACAGAGGATTGAGGCGGCCCGTAATCGACGGGCCCGGATATGTAACAACAGAGCTGCCTTAATTGCTGGCATAGCCACCCGCGCCTTCGGAAGCTACTCTGCTTGCGAAGGTTCTTGGGGGGAGCAAATATGGCGGACTTCTGCACGACATTTGGGGTAACCCATCCGATCGTCCTCGCCCCGATGAGCGGCATCAGCACACCGAAGCTTGTCGCCGCGGTTTCTAACGCGGGAGGTTTGGGAACCATGCCCCTCTGGCGGGCAAATGCCGATACAATCCGATCGACGATCAAACAGATCCGGGACCTCACGGACAAGCCATTTGCCATCAACCTGAACATGGATTTTCAGGACGCCTTACAGCTTGAGGCTTGTTTGGAGGAACGGGTCGACGCGATCTCTCTGTTCTGGGGGGACACCGGCGATTTCATAGACCGGGCAAAGTTGGCCGGGACCAAGGTTATCGTGACCGCGAGCAACGCGGCTTATGCAAAAGAAGCGGCCGACCGCGGTGCTGACGCCATTTGTGCCCAGGGTTTCGAGGCCGGGGGTCATGTTGAAGGCACCGTTGGGACGATGGCGCTGGTCCCCGCTATTGTTGACGCCGTGGGCGACGTCCCGGTGATTGCGGCGGGTGGCATCGCGGATGGCCGCGGCCTTGCAGCCGCCCTGGCGCTTGGCGCCTCAGCCGCCTGGATCGGAACACGGTTCCTCTCCGCCGAGGAGGCCCCGACGCACCCGGAATACCGCCGACGACTGTTCGAAGCGTCCGAAGACGATACTGGCCATTACGAAAACCTTTACGATCTTGGGTGGCCCGATGCGCCGCATCGGGCGTTGAAGAACAGCACTGCAGCCATGTGGGAGGCCGCCGGCAAACCGCCCATGGGCCAAAGGCCCGGGGAAGGGGATGTTCTGGCACATATGCCGGGTCGGGGCGACGTCCTGCGCTATCAGTCGACCTCGGCCAATACGGTGATGGAAGGAGACATCGAAGCGTTGTCCCTATGGGCGGGCCAAGGTGTCGCGTTGGTTAGGAAGACTCAGCCTGCCGGAGAAATCCTGCGTGAGATTGTGGATGAGGCTTACAGAAGGCTTCGGGCGTTCTAAGGCGCCTTAGGCCCATCGCGATATCGTTCCGGCAGGCTCATTACCTCGCCGTCTCTAACGAAAAACGCCGCCCCGAAGGGCGGCGCTGTTCGTTCCCGAAAGAGCCCGGCTTACTCCGCCGTCTCTTCCTTCTTCGCCTCTTCGCCGGTCTCCTGATCGACAACTTTCATCGACAGGCGCACCTTGCCGCGGTCGTCGAAGCCCAGAAGCTTGACCCAGACCTCCTGACCTTCCTTCAGAACATCCGAGGGATGGTTCAGGCGGCGGTTCTCGATCTGGCTGACATGGACGAGGCCGTCGCGCTTGCCGAAGAAGTTCACGAAGGCGCCGAAGTCCACGATCTTCACAACCGTGCCTTTGTAGATCTTGCCCTCTTCCGGCTCTGCCACGATCGAGTGGATCATGTCATAGGCTTTCTTGATCGAGTCGCCGTTGGGCGACGCGATCTTGACCACGCCGTCGTCGTTGATGTCGACCTTGGC
>CAWUIX010000341.1:0-3760 GCA_963922395.1 uncultured Rhodobacterales bacterium
CGACGCAAAGTCATCGCGATCTCCTGAGAGAAGAAAGACAGGCCCGTCAAAGACAAGGGGGGCCTTCGAGGTAATAATTTCGGGCGCAACGGAGCGCGCTGTTTCTGAGGCGGCCACTCGGTCAAGAATGTCGATAACGAGCGCTCTTTGCCGGACTTCGAAAGCTTCCACGGGACAGTCGCACTCCAGAATGAGACGCACTTCCCCTGTTCCCTCAACCGTCTCGATCCGCGCCAGTCGACGCCGCGGAATTTTCCGAAAGACAGAGACGAGGTCATAGTCGAACGTACGGTTCGCGGTTCGAACGCGGTATCCGCCTTCCTCCGGTTCAACCGACCATTGGACAGCTTCGGGGTACTCGAAAACCAGACGCGTAAACGTGTCGTGTTCGCCAGAGCGCACCAGAACTGGCTGTGCCATCGCCTGGCTCGCAACCAGTTTGCAGACCCAAAGAAGCCCGATACTCCAACGTCCAAGGGTCATGCCGCGTTCTTCTTTACTTCCTGCAAGGCGGTCTCCAGATCACCGAAACTTGGCCTTACGTGGCTAGGAGCATTCTGACGGCCAACCTCAATGCAGATGTTTGGTGGGTGATTGTGGAGATTCGCCACAAGAACCTCACGGATCAGGCGATAGAACTGCCCGTCTTCTTCGGTGATGGCCTTAAGTCGATTGGCCGACGGTCCCACAAAACCATAGGCCAAGAACACGCCAAGGAATGTTCCGACAAGAGCGCCGCCAATCAGTTTGCCCAGGATTTCCGGCGGCTGATCGATACTTCCCATGGTCTTGATGACGCCAAGGACCGCTGCAACGATGCCCAGCGCGGGAAGGCCATCTGCCACGACCTGCAAGGCGTGACTCGTGTGCATGGCATGGGACTGCGTGGCTTCCATCCGCTTGTCGAGCAGATCCTCCACCTGATGCGGATCGTCATAGTTCATCGAGGCGGAACGCAGCGTGTCACCGATCAGGTCCACGGCTTCGTGATCCATCAGGATTTTTGGATAGCGCCCAAAAATGTCCGACGTCTCCGGGGCCTCGATATGTTCTTCGAGCATGACCGGGTTTTGTCTCGCGATCCGAATAAGCTCGAAGAGAAGGCAAAGCAGATCCCTGTAGTCATCGGGTTTCCACTTTGGCCCTTTGACGACCTTAGCAAGGTCCTTGCCCGTGTGCTTGATCACGGACAGGTCGTTGGCGAGCAAGAACGCCCCGGTGGCCGCCCCGCCAATCATCATCATCTCGAACGGGAGCGCCTTGATGATGATATCAAATTTGCCGCCTGCGGCGAGGTAGCCCCCGAACACCATGCCCAAGACAACGAGAACCCCAAGGATCGCAATCATTTACGGGCCGGCCTCCGCTCATACTGTAGGGTGCTAAACATCATTCCGTGGGCGCCGCCGCGTTCCGTCCGGCAAGAAGGACACTGATGGTGTAAGCCTTCTCCGGCTCTAGCCCGGCCAGAATCGCCGCCGCCGCGTCGGGCCGCATGCGACCGAGGAACCCCGCTGCGAACTCCGGCGCCATCTGGTCGAACACCGGCGCTGCCTCTTTGGGTTTCATGTTCTCATAAACGGATGTCAGCCTTGAAAGATCCTCTTCCGCCGCCTCCGATGACCGCGCCATCGTCGCCAGCAGACTTTCCTCTGCAGCCTGTAATTCGGCGAGCATGGATTTGGTCGTGGCCTCTGCGACCTCCACAGCCGCGATGCGATCCGCCAATGACTGTCGCGTCTCTTCAAGTTCCACTTCACGCGCGCGAATAGCCTCAAGCGCCGCCGCGACGCCAGCTGTGTCGAACCCCTCGCAACTGTCGCCTTCGAACGGCTCCAACGTCTCATTTGAGGCGAAGGCCGTCGCCCACCTCACATCGTCAGCAACGCGCAATCCGATTGAGATAAAGAACAGCAAACTCAGCACAAAGAGGACCGTTGGCCCGTTCCCAAGCGCCGCAAACTTGCGAACTTTCCCCTTCATTCCTCAACGGCCTCCGGCCGGCGGCGCGAGAGAAACACCGGTTCCTTTGGGTCTTCGCATTGCTCTTCTTCCACCGGTGCTTGCGCATCCTCCGGCGGCTTTCGACTGTCTTCCGTGGGTCCATCGGGCGCAGGCAGGTCGTGAAGAGAAGCGACGAGGAGCTCGAGGTGGCGGGCCGCGCGTTCCGCCCGGCTTGTCAGATCGCCAAGCGAAGCCGCCGATTCCGCGGCCGCCCCGTGTGCTGTGCGTACCGTGCGGGTCATATCATCGACTTGCGTCGACAGGGTTGCAATCGCCCCTCCGACCCCACGCTCCAGATCGTTGAAGCGGTTCAGCCGGCGGGACAGGACGGCGCAATACAGCATGGCCCCGAGGGCCGCGGCGCAAAGGATGATATCGGCAATCAGACCCATGAGATCAATTCAGCAGGAATTCCATGATTAGAAGATCCGTTACGGCATCGCCCCCAACGACGATCTGAACGCGGCGCAGCATCTGTGCCCGGATGCGGATGAGAGCAGCAGGATCTTCAATCTCGGCCACATCCACCGCCCGTAGATAGCCGTTTAGGATATCCATGATACGGGGCAGCACCGTCTCAACGGTCCTTTCGGTTCCGGGGCGCACCTCAAGCTGTGCTTCGAACCGTAAATGGCGACCGCTGCTTTCACCGAGAGACACAACAAGGGATGGAAGTGGGACGAAGGCCACCTTTGCCGTGCTCACCTCTGGCGGCTTCTCGTTTGTTTCGGACAGGAGACCGAGTCCCACCGCAAAGTATCCGCCAGCCGCGCCAGCGGCGGCGAGACCAACGCCGATCACCAGCGGCAGGATTGACCGCTTCTTGGTCTCAGGTGCTTCTGTCGCCGCATCCGTCATTGTGGATCCACATCAGTCCGCATAGCCGTGCTGATATCCAAGTGTGACTAACCGATTGTTAAGCGCGCTCTGCCAAACCCGACGCAACGGTAGAAACCGGCAAAGGCTTGGAACGACGTGACGCGAGTGATCTCTGTCTTTGGGAATCTGGACCCTGTTCGGCGCGGCGTGGTTCTTGTTGCGGCCATTGCAACCATCGCCCTTGTCGCGACGATTGCGCGACAGGCAACCGAACCGTCTCTGGACCTCTTGTACTCTGGACTGGAACCCGCGGCGGCGGGGGATGTGGTGGCTACGCTTGAACAGATGGGTGTGGCCTATGCCGTTCGTGGCAACAGCATCCTCGTGGATGCAAACCAGCGGGACCGCATTCGGCTTGAACTCGCCGCTTCCGGTTTGCCGTCGTCCGGAACCGCCGGATACGAGATACTGGACGGGTTGAGCGGATTTGGCACAACCGCACAGATGTTTGACGTCGCGCATAAGCGTGCGGTGGAAGGTGAGTTGTCCCGGACCCTTCTATCGATGCCCGCGATTCGCAGTGCACGCGTTCATATTGCAATGAATGAGCGTCGCCCCTTCACGCGCATCGGTGAGACAAGCGCATCGGTCACAATCGACACGAACGGAGCTTCACTTGGAGCAGGGGGCGCGCGTGCAATCCGGACGCTGGTCGCCTCTGCAGTTCCGGGATTGAGCGCGGATCGGGTCGCCGTGGTTGATACGGTCCTTGGGCTTTTGTCCGACGGACAGGAGAACCAGGTCGCTGAAGGTGGAGAAGGTCACGCGTCGCGGCTTCGACTGGCGGTCGAGCGCCTGTTGGAAGCGCGCGTCGGTCCGGGCAAGGCCATTGTCGAGGTGCATGTCGAAACCGAGACCGATCGCGAGGCGATTGTCG
>CAWUIX010000342.1:0-3759 GCA_963922395.1 uncultured Rhodobacterales bacterium
TGGCAGGACGGGCGGAAGATGTGATTGATGTCGGCCTGCCGTTTTTGGCGGAGCACGCGCGGACCGCAGGCCTCAGTCTCGAGTAGCCCCTGGCGCTGGCGCGGCCGTTCGCTTTGCGAGCCTTTGCGCCACCTCACGTTCCAGTTTCTGACGGATGCGGGCTGGATACTCGGCAAAGCCATTCGCGGAGACGGCAAACGATCCTGGGCCGAAGATCACGTTATCCCTAAAGTATGCTGTGAGATCCGGCTCCTCGCCTTCGATCACCAAGGCATTGACTGTTATTTGTGCGGCGCCAAGGTCCGGCCGGGCAGCCCTTGGGTCGATGCCCTCGTTTGAGGGGCCATCGCCAGAGACATCAATCACTTTGCGCAGGCAGTCGGGGACGTCGCCAAACATGGCGACACCAAGGTCGAGGACCTCGCCAATAGCGGTCGAGTAGTTGACCCAGCGTCGTTCGATACCGGAGACGTCCTCGGCCAGACGCTGGATGTCATCCTGATTTGCGACATGGCGCCACGGGATGGAGATTTCCTGCCGCGTTGAGCCGGTCCATTGAACCACGGCCACCGCAGCGCGGGCATCGATTAGAGCCGTCGAGATAACCGGATCTCGAATTGCTTCGGCCAGTCCATCCATCTGGATCCGGTATTCGTCCTTGCTGACCGACCCTGACACATCGACGGCCAGGATCAGGGCAAGGTCGCAGGCCAGTGCCGGAGAAGCGAAGGTGACCAGCGTAGTGAGGAGCGCCTGCCTAAGGACCAATCGAATACCCCTTAGAGGCGCCGGTTGTAACATGCGTCTCTGAATACAGGAGAATAGCGGGCGGATCACCCATCTCGCGGATCAAATTGGCGTAGGGACAGGTTGAGCTTCAATCCGGCGCAAAGCATTGCGCCCGATCAAAGTGGTGCCGCTGAAGGGACTCGAACCCCCGACCCCATCATTACGAATGACGTGCTCTACCAGCTGAGCTACAGCGGCGCCGGGGGGCGTCTTAGCAGGGGTCGCCCGATAGGGCTAGCCTGATTTTTGGGTCTCTTCGAGGGGGCGGTCCGACGTCTCTTCTGTCGCTTTGGCATCGACAACGATTGGATCAGAAGCCGCGCCGTTTGCAGTTGAGGAGGTGGGCGTCGCGCCATTGGCTTCGCCGTTTGCTGGAGCAGCTTCGGTTTCGATCGCCTCCGGCGTGCTTTCGCCCACAATCAGGGGCAGGACGGCGTCCCCTGGTTTAGCGCCCTCGGTGCTCTTTGGAGGTTCGCGCCATTCCATTGTGTCGAAGGCTCCGCAGTTTTCGCAGACCGGCGCCCATTCACCCGGGAGGTGCTGGCAGTTGCCGCAGACCCATTGCGGCCCACGAGAAGCGTTCACGGCGCGGGCGAGATATCCTTTCACGACAGCATCTTCGGCGCCTTCTCCACGCTCAATCGCCGCCATTATCGTCAGGCTTCGTGCGGTCGGTGTGTCCTCGGCCAGTTTGCCGATTGCCCGGCGCGCGTCCGGGAAGCGTTCGGCAGCGAGGTTTAGCTCTGCGAGCAGCATTTTCGTTTCTGGATCGCCGGTGTGCTGACGGGTCAGGGTCATGAAGCGCTTCAGACGCTGGTCCGGTGTCTCGTCGGGTTCGATTGCCGCAAATGCCGCGGCAAGGTCGGGATGGGGACGGGCGTTCCATGCCTTTGACAGGACGCGGCTTGCGTACTTCTTCTGGCCTTGTTCGATGTAGCTTTGCGCCGCCATGACGGCTGCAGGTACGAGATCCGGGGAGAGCTTGTTTGCTTGTATGGCGGTTTCGCGGGCCTCGATGGATTTGCCGTCTTCGACGATCGACCGAGCTTCGCCCAGCGCAAGAACGGCATCGCGGCGGCGATGAACGTTGCGGGGCAGTGTTCCATATTTGAGCTTCGCTCCGAGGGTATGCCGAGCGCCCGCCCAATCACCGTTGTCCGCTTGCAATCGCAGGAGGATGTCTTGCGTTTCTTCATGGCGCGGTTTGATGGCGAACGCTTTTTCGGCAAGCTTCATCGCTGTGTCGGTGTCGCCGCTTGTAAGCTTCTGCTTCATGATACCGCGCACGCCGACGAACCGTGTTCGGTCATCCTGCAGCAGACGTTTGTAGACTTCTTCTGCTTTCTTGGCGTCTCCGGACATCTCTGCCGCCTGCGCGGTGATCAAGTTGGTGAGTTCTGGACGCTTCAGATAACGCTCGGCGCGGGCGGCCTTGGCCATGGCGACGCGACCTTCGCCGGATGCAAGTGCCATCAGACCGTCAGCTAGGGCTTCAAACCCCTTCCGTTCACGGTGACGGCCGCGCCACCGTGTGATGGCCGTTTCATCGCCATTCAGAAAGCGCAGGATGGCGACCATGAGGCTGGCGAGTTTCAGGACAAGCCAGAGCACGACCAAAAGGACACCCACACCGAACAATGCCTGCAGTGGGCCGAGGTTGAATTCGATGTTCCCTACAGCGACCCGGACGCCGCCGCCGGTTTCAAGAAGCAGGCCTGCCCCCCAGGTCAGCGCGGCAATGATGCCGATAAACAGAACAATCTTAATGAGCGACCAAAGCATGGGGCCCCCTTCAGTTCGTTGCCAGACTGGACGACAAATCAGTCGCCGCCTGTATGGCATCAAGTCGTGTCATGGCCTGCTCTTCCCAGCCGGCGATGGCTGAGCGCCCAGTTTCCGGAAGACCTTCAAGCTCTGTCAGTGCGCCGCTGACATCCCCGTTTCGCAAGGCATCCTCGGCGCGCGAGAGTATTGCATCCGGGTCATCGCCCTCTCGGGGTGCCAGGGATCGAACACCAGTTTGAACCCGCAGGAACGCCGTGAGCCTGTCCATCGGCGCCTCACCGGTGTCGGACCGGATGGCGTTTTCGAGTGCGGCACGTGCGGCTTCCGGGAAGCTTCTTTGGATATCAGAAAGTGTCGGCACCCCATTCTCGGACGCTGCGGTCAGCGCCGCGGGGATGTCCACCTCGCCGATCTCGGCGACTGTCGCGAGCGGCTCGGCGTAGCCGCCACCATTCTGGAGAGCGGCGTTGACTTGAGCCATCGCGCCGCGAAGCACGGCGGCTTGTTCTTCTGAGAATGCCTGCTCTGAAATTCGGGTGGCCTCGTCCCGGGCCTCGGAAATCTCGGTCTGGGCATTGGAGATCGCGGCGTTCAACTGCTCGCGGAATTCGGACAACGCGGTGTCAAACTCGTCTGCTTCGATACCCGTCGCCGTGGGGCGCATCGCGATGGTTTCGACACGCTCTGAAAGAGCCGTCAGATCGGACAACAGAGTGTCCAGGCGCGCTGCAAGCTCCGTGGCTTCGGCTTGCACGGGGTCAACGGCAGTTTGCGCGATGGCAGCGGTGTCAATGGCGGCGAGGCGTTCAAGCTCTGCGGCCTGGCCTGCAATCTCGTCATGGATTTCACTGATCGCCGTTGCGTTATCTGCAGGAGTCGGCCCTTCGGAGGCACGCCGCTGATCTTGAAAGCTGGACGCCGCGTAGCCCAGAAAGGCCGCTACGGCCCCGCCAAGGACCAACGGAAGAACTGCGACGAGTGGAGAGGTCTCAGGCTTGTTGTCGTCGTTGGCGGCTGGCGGCGTCGGCGGGATTGATGTTTCCGTTTCTGCAGTCTCGGTTTCAGTTTCGCCCTTCTCGCCTTCTTCTTTCGGGTCGAGCGTCTCGGTCTCGGTCTCGGTCTCGGTCTCGGTATACTGGTCCGGGTCCGTCACCGCCTCGGGCACAGACTCGGCACCTTTATCCG
>CAWUIX010000343.1:0-3753 GCA_963922395.1 uncultured Rhodobacterales bacterium
CAGTCGAACCATGAAGGCGTTCTGATCGACCATATCCATGCGGCCAAAGGTGTTCACGGCGGTATCGTGTTCAACGCAGCCGCCTACACGCATACATCCATCGCGCTCTACGATGCGTTGGTGTCCGTCGAAATTCCAACGGTCGAGGTGCACGCTTCGAACGTTCATGCGCGCGAGCCGTTCCGCCACAAGTCTTATATCGCAAAAGCAGCGATTGGTGTGGTGGCCGGGTTCGGTGATCAAAGCTATGCGCTTGCGATCAGAGCGCTCGCAGAGCATTTAGAGTAGTCTGTAAGGCGTGGGTTTAAAAAAGAAAATGCCCGCCAGCTGGCGGGCACTCTTACTTTTGCCAATAGGCTTGGCTCAGCCCTGGGCAGCCTTTGCAACCTCGGCGGCAAAGTCCTCTTCGACCTTCTCGATCCCTTCGCCGACTTCAACGCGAGCAAAGCCCGTGATTTCGATCCCGGCATCTTTGGCCGCCGCACCAACGGACTTGCCCTCTTCCGAGCGGACGTAGGTCTGGTTCACAAGGGTAACCTCGGCCAGGTACTTCTTCATCCGGCCGTCGATCATCTTTTCGATAACCGCTTCCGGCTTTCCGGATTCACGCGCCTGCTCGGTCAGAATCTGACGCTCGCGGTCTACGATTGACTGATCCAGCTCGGCCTCGTTCAGAGCCGCCGGGTTGATCGCAGCAACGTGCATTGCGATTCCGCGTGCGGTTTCGCTGTCATCCCCAGTGAAGCCGACCAGTACACCGATCTGACCCATGCCGTCGGCAGCCGCGTTGTGAATGTAGGACACGACGTTCTGGCCCTCGACCTTCACGACCCTGCGTACCGACATGTTTTCACCGATCGTCGCGACTTTGTCGGTCAGCGTGTCCTGGACGGACTTGCCACCCATGTCAGCTGCGAGAAGTGCTTCAACGCTGTCAACGCCCGTCGCGATGTCGGCGATGCCCGCAACCATTTCCTGGAATTCGGCATTCCGC
Organism: uncultured Rhodobacterales bacterium; assembly: GCA_963922395.1. Taxonomy (GTDB): domain Bacteria; phylum Pseudomonadota; class Alphaproteobacteria; order Rhodobacterales; family Rhodobacteraceae; genus Ovoidimarina. Next base: position 995 of record CAWUIX010000343.1, read on the forward strand.
GCAACGAAGTCGGTTTCCGAGTTAACCTCAACGGCAACGCCCGTTCCACCAGCAACCTGCACGGCCACAAGGCCTTCGGCAGCCGTCCGGCCGGACTTCTTCGCGGCCTTCGCCAGGCCTTTGGTCCGCAGCCAGTCAACGGCGGCTTCCATGTCGCCATCGGTTTCGGTCAGAGCCTTCTTGGCGTCCATCATGCCCGCGCCAGTTTTGTCGCGGAGTTCTTTTACGAGTGCGGCTGTGATCGCCATCTCCCGTCTCCTATCTCTTGATGTCGTATGTCCCGGGCGCGTCCTACATCGCGCCCGGTGTCAGAACGGTGACAGCCGCTCTTATTCCTTTGCTTCGGCGGGTTCCGCAGCAGCCTCGGCTGGGGCCTCTTCCGCCGGTGCAGCCTCTGCAGCTTTCTCAGCCGGAGCCTCGGCTTCACCTGCAATGGTTTCCTCGACTGTGTCTTCCAGGGCACCGACGTCAACGCCAGCGGCGCCGAGCTGTGCACTCATCCCGTCAAGTGCCGCACGGCTTGCAAGGTCGCAGTAGAGCGAGATCGCGCGCGCCGCGTCGTCATTGCCCGGGATCACATAATCCACACCGTCGGGGGTGCAGTTCGTGTCCACGACTGCCACAACCGGGATGCCGAGCTTCTTGGCTTCAGCGATGGCGAGGTCTTCTTTGTTCACGTCGATCACGAACAGAAGATCCGGAACGCCGCCCATCTCGCGGATACCGCCGAGCGAGGCTTGCAGTTTCTGCTGCTCGCGCTCCATGCCAAGACGCTCTTTCTTGGTCAGGCCTTCAGCGCCCTCTTCCATCTTCTCGTCAATCGCGCGCAGACGGTTGATCGACTGAGACACAGTCTTCCAGTTCGTGAGCGTGCCGCCCAGCCAGCGGTGGTTCATGTAGTACTGCGCACAGCGCTCTGCCGCTTCTGCGACGGGCTTCTGCGCCTGACGCTTGGTGCCGACAAAGAGGATCCGACCGCCTTTCGCGACGGTTTCGCGGATCACGTTCAGCGCGACGTCCAGCATGGGAACCGTCTGCGTCAGGTCGATGATGTGAATGCCGTTCCGGTCGCCATAGATGAATTCACCCATACGCGGGTTCCATCTCTGGGTCTGGTGGCCAAAATGAACGCCAGCTTCAAGCAGCTGACGCATGGTGAACTCTGGGAGCGCCATGCCTTTTCCTTTCCGGTTTCGCCCTCGGCAAGGTCATCACGGGATTTCTCCCAACCGGCGGACCATTGGGGATGTCTCCCCCAAGGGCCCAAACCCTGCCTGTGAAGTAGGGGCGCCGGATATACGCAAAGTCGTTACCTGGCAAGAGGCAATCCTCCCCTGCCCTGTTATGCTCTTATGGCGCGGATTTCGAGGCTCGCAAAAGATGTTGAACAGCCCGTTGCGCAGCATCGACATAGGCGGTTCTTCGATCTTCGGCGCGATCCACCTCTGCGGCAACGGATAGGCCCAAGAGTATAAGAAGAATTCCACGCGATTGCGCTTCGGAGATTGCGGGGGTGTTCGGGGACGCACGCCGCAATTCCCGAAGAGTGCGCTCGAGTGTCTGAATGTAGGTGTCTTTGGCTTGGGGCGATGCGCCCGCAACCGTCGGCGTGAGCGCCAGAAGACCACAGTGCTTTCGCAGATCACCGAAGTGTTCCTTATTCAGATAGGCGCGAAGGAGATAGGAGCGTCCCCCTTCCAGGCTCCCACGACAGGCCGCGCTTCTCTGTTCCAGAAGCCTTTTCAAAACGGTGTCCTCACCAAAGACCTCCTCAACAAGCGCGGCCTTGGAGGGGAAGTGCGCATAGAACGCGCCGCGCGTCAGGCCCGCGGACGCCATCAAGCGATCAATCGTGACGGCGTTCGGTCCTTCGGATCGGATCAATTCGGTCGCAGCTTTCAGAATGCGCGCGCGAATCTTGGCGTTATGGCGGTGTTTGCGCGAGGTGGAATCGATGACGACGGACATGAATCCACTGAATGCATCCAACTCCTTAACTAACGCTTGATCATAGATATGATCGCCAACATGAATTGGGCGGATGCGCCTTGCGGCTCTGGGTCAAACCGCTCAAAAGGCAGGTATGACTGCCCGCCCTGACATCCTGTGCATCGGATCGGTCCTTTGGGACATCATCGGTCGAACCCCGGCGGCGATGCGCGTCGGATCAGACGTGCCCGGGCGTATCACGCGCCTGCCAGGCGGTGTCGCGATGAATATCGCGATGACACTGCGCCGGTTTGACATGGCCCCTGCCCTCCTCACCTCCATCGGGCGTGACCCGGAAGGGGATGAATTGGCTCGCGCCGCCGAGCGTATGGGGCTGGGCGTCGACTACATCTATCGGTCAGAAGACCTTCCGACAGACCGTTACATGGCGGTTGAAGGGGCAAACGGTCTGATCGCCGCAATTGCTGACGCGCACTCTCTCGAAGCCGCGGGCGACAAGATCCTCCGCCCATTGCAGGACGGGCGCCTCGGATCCGCAGCAGATCCATTCGCAGGAGTCATCGCGCTAGACGGAAATCTTACCGAAGCACTCTTAACCGAGATCTCCGAAAGCCCCGCCTTTCGCTCCGCCGACCTCCGGATCGCCCCGGCTTCCCCGGGAAAAGCCGAACGTCTGTCTCCGTTTCTGTCTGTTCCCTCCGCCACCCTATACGTCAACCTGGAAGAGGCCGGTCTCCTGACGCAGACGCGCTTTGACACCTCGGCTCAGGCCGCCCAGGCCCTTCACGCTCGCGGCGGCGCGCGGGTCC
>CAWUIX010000344.1:0-3729 GCA_963922395.1 uncultured Rhodobacterales bacterium
GCCCCCAGCCGCCATGCGGATCCGGATCTCGCCGGGACCGGGCGCCCCGACCTCCTGCTCTTCCAGACGCAAATCGGTGGGCGCGTGCAGCACCAGCGCTTTCATGATCGTTCCTCCCCGCCGGGATCTCGACATTTCCCGGTCTCTCGCCGATGAAGACGCTAACACAGCCCGAATGCGGGCGATACCTCGGGGGACAGACCATGAGCACCGGCACAGCACTCTTCGACCTGACGGGGCGCCGCGCGCTCGTCACCGGGTCCTCTCAGGGAATTGGCTTCGCGCTGGCGCAAGGCTTGGCGGAGGCTGGGGCAGAGATTGTCCTGAACGGCCGAGACGTTGCGAAACTCGACTCCGCCGCCGGAACTTTGCGCGGCGCGGGCCACGCCGTGCACACGCTTCCCTTCGACGCCACGGACCATGACGGCGTCCGCGCCGCCATTGACGGCTTCGAGGCGGAAACCGGTAAGATCGACATCCTGATTAACAACGCAGGCATGCAGCACCGCACGCCGCTAGAGGATTTCCCCGCCGACGCGTTCGAACGCCTTCTGCAAACGAACATTGCCAGCGTCTTTCACGTGGGACAGGCGGCTGCCCGCCACATGATCGGGCGTGGCGCAGGCAAGATCATCAACATCGCCAGCGTCCAGACCGCCCTCGCCCGCCCGGGCATCGCACCTTATACAGCCACGAAGGGCGCCGTGGGCAATCTCACTAAGGGCATGGCAACCGACTGGGCGCGTCATGGGCTGCAATGCAATGCCATTGCACCCGGCTACTTCGACACGCCCCTGAACGCTGCCCTCGTTGCCGATCCAGAGTTCTCCGCCTGGCTCGAGAAACGAACACCTGCGGGCCGCTGGGGCAAGGTCGATGAACTCGTCGGTGCGGCGATCTTCCTCGCCTCTGACGCCTCCAGCTTCGTCAACGGACACACGCTTTACGTGGACGGTGGGATCACGGCGTCGCTTTGAGTGCGGCCATATCCGCGAGCCCTACCGCCCCATCAAAAACTCCGCCACCGCCTGATAGGCGGGCAGTGACGTGGGGTCGATGAACCCGTTCTGCGCCTGCGGGAAGGACGACAGCCGGACCAGGACCATATCCGCCGTTGGGTCGACATAGATCGTCTGCCCATGCACCCCGCGCGCGGCATAGGCGCCGTGAGAGTTGTGGAAAACCCACCACTGGCTGGTGTAGCTTCCGGCGCCCACCGTCGGGAAGCCGTCGCCGAACTTTGAGCGGTCGCCGCCCGCGCTGATTTTCTCGACGACCTCTTCCGGGAACAGACGCGTGCCGTTGATCTCGCCGCCGTTCAGCATCACCTGGCCCAAGCGTCCGAAATCACGCAGGCCTGCGGTGATCCCGCCCCCGGCGAACGGAACGCCTTTGCCGTCCACCGTCTGATAGGCGTCCTGCTCGACGCCCATCCGGCGCCACAGGCGGTCCGACGCAAGCTCGGTGACCGACTGGCCGGACACCCGGCTGATGATCCAGCCCAACATGTCGGAGTTGATTGTTTTGTAGTGGAACTCTGCCCCGTGTTCCCCATCCGGTGGAACCTGCTGCAGATACTCCCAGTACCCGTCCGGCCCCTCATAGCCCTCTGGTTTAGGCAAGGGGCTCGCCGCCGCGGAATAGAGCCAGATGTCCGCGTTGGGATCGGAGTAGTCCTCGGAATACTGAACACCCGTCGTCAAATCCATGACTTCGCGCACCGTCGCGGTTACAAAGGCGCTCTCCCCGATCTCGGGGATGATGTCGCGGACCAACAGGGTGTCATCGAGATCGCCTTCGACGACCATGATCTCTGCGAGCAAGCCGGTGAACGACTTCGTCATCGACATGATCGCGTGTTTGCCGTCCTCCTCCAGACAGCCGAAGTACCGCTCATAGACGACCTCGCCCTGATGAAGGATCAGCATGCCGTCGGTGTAGTTAGCGAAGAGCGAGGCTTCCCAGGTCATCTCATCATCGCTGTTCATCGGCGTGAAGACCAGCGCATCGATCTGCGCGCGAAGCTCGGCAAACTCGGCGGGCGAGGGATAGCTCAACGGGACGGGCGCCCCGGTGCCGCGGCTGATCTCTTCCGTGGGCAGAAACTCTCGCAGATGGCAGACTGACCAACGCAGTCGGGGAAAGCTGAAATAGACGGAATCTGGTTGCGTGATCAGCTTGTCAGGAGGCGGTGGGAACCCCTGCATCCAGCCCATCACCCGGGGATCTGACTCTTGTGCTGAAAGCACTTGCGCGTGTGCTGGGCCCACGAGCAGCGCAACTGAAAGGGTCATCGCGCCCGCGGCACAACGGATTGCATTCGAAGGAAAGATCGGCATCGGCACCTCCAACCCTGTCCACCTCAAATGGACATAGGTCGGACGGCGCCGAGTAAAGGCTGCCCCGCGCGATCAGATGTAGATCTTGAACCGTTCCCGAATTTCCCGATCCACATCCGGTGCGATCAGGTTCTGTGCCTCCGCAAGGATCGCCTCCTTCCGTGCGCGCGCCTTGTCCAGCAGGATGGGTCGCTCTGCCTCTTCCCATTCCTTCGGGCTCATCCGGTTTCCAACGACGGGATAGACATACTCAGTCTGCATCAGATTGAGGGTCTGGTCGCTGCCAAGGTAGTGCCCCGGCCCGTCCAGGCAGACCGCCTTCATCGCGTCGATGGACACGCTGTCCTCGGTCACGTCGATGCCGCGCACACAACGCATGGCCTGACCGACGATATCGTCCCCGATCACAAGGCTCTCCTGACAGAAGCCCAGAAGGGAGGCGTGCATGCCCACAGCCTCATAGACCATGTTCAGCCCCGAGAGACCGGCCAGCACATTGGTGATGCCCTGCTCCCAGCCGGCCTGCATATCCGGCAGTTTGCTGTCAGAGATGCCTCCAGCAGCACCGCCTGGCAGGCCATAGAACTTATGCATCTGCGCGCAGCCCGCGGACAAAAGCGCCTGTTCGGCGGACCCGCCCGACATCGCCCCGGTTCTGAGATCCGAAACGAAGGGCCAGGTCCCAAAGACCGCCGGATGCCCCGGCTTGACCGAGTTCACGTAGACGACGCCAGCCAGACATTCCGCCACCGCCTGCACGATGGCGAGCGCGATGGGTGCGGGTGCCGTTGCCCCCGCCTGCCCCGCCGACAAAAGGAGGACGGGCATGCCCGCATGGATCGCCGCCTCCATCGCCTCGCAGCTTTCTTCGGCGAATTTCATGGGTGGCACGACAAAGCAATTGGAGTTCGAGACGAAGGGCCGCGCCCGCCATGCTTCCTCTCCGCCCGCGATCATGTGCAGAAGCTCAACGCAGAGGCCGACATGGTGTGGCTCGGAGAAGGATGTGCCGATGTGCTTCTTCGTACCAGCGCAACTCACGTAGATCGTGTTCAGATCCAGATCGAGATTGTCGGTGATGTCCCGGCAGACCATGGCGCGCTGAAAAAAGTGCACGTTGTCCAGATTTTGGACGAGCCGCGCGGCGTCGTAGAGGTCCGAAACCGTGGACTCTCGATAGGTTCCGTCCACCGGATCGACGATGTGAACGGCAGCACCCGCTGTTCCGTAGTGGACGCGGTTCCCTGACAGATCGAGATCGAACTTTGGGTCCCGTCCGTGAAGCGTGATGTCGCGCGCAGCCACGGCGAGCATGTCCTCGACCAACGCGCGCGGGTAACGCAGGCGACCGTCATCGCCCAGCACGGCACCCGCGGCGGTCATCGCCTCA
>CAWUIX010000345.1:0-3707 GCA_963922395.1 uncultured Rhodobacterales bacterium
CGTCGAACTCCCGCGCGTCGGCCCCGGCGGTGAAGGCGCGGCCTGCGCCGGTGACGACGACGCGGGTGAGGCCGTCCTCGGCCTCTGCCCAGTGGACCGCGTCCAGGAGCCCCTGACGCATGGCGCGTCCAATGGCGTTCACAGGCGGGTTGTCCAACGTGACCAGGCCGATGTTGCCCTGCCGCTGGTAGGTCACGGCGGGTGATGTCATTCCGGGTGTCCGGTCAGGAATTGGTTGTCTTCTACAACGCGCAGGAGATCCGCGAGCGAGGCCTCGACCGTCGCGCCGGAGGTGTCGACCATCGCGTCCGCCTGTCCATAGACTGGCTCTCGTGCTTTAAGAAGAGCGCGTAACTGGTCCATTGCCTTGGGATTTCCGGCCATGGGGCGTTCGTCCCCCTGGGCGCGCACGCGGGCCATGTGCTCTTCCGGGGAGGTCTTGATCCAGACCGTGTGGAACCGGTCGAGCAAGAGCGCATAGGTGTCGGGTTCCGCGACGATCCCGCCGGCCACGGCCAGGATGACCGCGTCGTGTTCGGCCACGACGGTATTCAGGGCGTCGGCCTCCATCCGGCGGTATCCGTCCGCGCCGTAGAGGGCCATCACCTCGGACACCGGCATGCCTGAGGTTTCCTCTATCGCGCGGTTGAGTTCGATGAAGGGCAGATCGAGCGCCGCGCCTGCCCGCGCGCCGAGGGTGGATTTTCCGGCGCCCCGGAGCCCGGTGAGGCAGATCCGTCGCGCCTTTCGGGACTGCGCTGTGCCGGGGGACAAGGCATCGAGAACGGTTTGGCGGGTTTCTGCTGAAGCGGTGCGGTAAAGGTCGGCCACGCGGAGGGCTTCGGAGGTCCAGGGGTCCTCTTCCCCCACAAACCATTCGATCCGGCAGTCGAGTGCCCGGGCCACGCGGTCAAGGAGTGCGATGGAGATGTTGCCCTCGCCGGCCTCGAGCTGTGCCAGGTAGCGCGGGGAGACGCCCGATTGATCGGACAGGACGCGGCGGGGGATGTTCTTCATCTCGCGCGCACGGCGCACGCGGGCGCCGACACGGGCGGTCAGCGCGGTCAGATCTTCCTGGTTGGATGTTTCGATCACGTCCGACATGGGTGTCCTGATCTGCTCCTTTCGGGGCTTTCGCCCCCTCCCTATATCACGTCTTCGGTTGGGATCAGCGGCAAGACGATGTCGCGGATGTCGTCGGGCGCTGCCCGCTTTTCGAACCGGTCGGCCGTGATGAAGACGCAGACGAACCTGCCCTCGAAACAGAGGGTTCCATCCTGGGTGCCGTTCACACCAAAGGTGATCGACGATGTGCCGAGCTTCAGGGGCTTCACCTCACAGATCAGGCGGTGGCGCGGTGTGATCGGGGCGCGAAAGTCGAGCGACATGTGCACGAACGGTGTGCCCACGTTCCGGTCCAGTTCCATCTGGTACCAGCCGCCGCCCAGATGTGCCTCCCACCAGGCATTGATGGCGTCGAGCGCGAACCAGGGAATGCGGGCGGTGTAGACGATCTTTGCCGGGTCGCAGTCGCCCCAGGTGACGCGGATTTCGTGGGTGAAGGACAAGGTGGCCTCGGTCCGTTTCTCAGTAGGTTTCGACGTGGTACCGGCCCTCTTCGCGCATGGTGTCGCGCAAGGCAATCCATTGCATCCCAAGGCTTTCGGCGATGTTCGTGAGCGTACGTTCGATCCCGTCCTCCATTCCCCGCAAGCCGCAGATGTAGATATGGGCGCGCGGGTCCTGCAGCAGTTCGGCGACCTCGTCCTCTTCGGTTTGTATGCGGTCCTGGACGTATTCCTTGGGCTGGCCGTCCACCCGGCTGAAGACCAGGTGTTGCTTCAGGAGCGCTTCGGGCACCTTCTTGAGAGGGCCGAAATAGGGGAGGCTTTCGGGCGTGCGCGCCCCGAAGAACATGGTCATACCGGCAGAGGCCCCTTCGATGGCGCGTTGGCGGCGCATGGTGAAGGCGCGCATGGGGGCAGAGCCCGTGCCAGTACAGATCATCAGAAGGCGCGCGTCCGGGTCGTCCGGCATCAGGAAGGTGGCGCCGAAGGGACCGGTGACCTGCACCTCGTCGCCCACGGAGAGGTCGCACAGGTAGTTCGACGCGATGCCATTTTCCTCGCGCTTCACCGTGAGGGAGAGGTTGTTGAAGTTTGGCCGTTCGCCGTCCCGCGGGCTGGAGACCGAGTAAAGGCGCGGCAGGTGCGGCTGGCCATTGTCGTCTGTACCGGGCGGGATGATGCCGAGCGATTGGCCTTCGAGGACCGGGAAAGGCTGACCGCCAAGGTCGAGGATGATGTGGCGGACGTCGTGGTTGGGGTCGTCGGTGAGACGGAAGTTGCCGGTGACCTTGGCCGTGGCGGGTTTGGCGGCTGTGTAGAGGTTGATCGTGGGTTTCGCGGCGGTTGCGGGGGCCTTGGCTTTACCGCCCGCGCCGGAATGCGCCTCTGCCAGAAGGGCGGCGACCGCGTCATCGAGCGCTTCGAGCCCGCCTTCAGCCTCCGACACTTCGGGGAGGTCCTCCTGCTCTGGCAGTTCCTCCCACGAGTACTGTTCTTCGAGGGTGTAGGGCGTCGTCACGACACGCCATTCATCGATCGAGCCTGTCGGACAGACCGGGATGCACTCCATGCAGAAATTACAGATTTCCGGATCGACGACGACGTTGTCGTCGTTGTGTTCGATCGCGTTGATCGGGCAGGTATTCTCGCAGGTGTAGCAGCGAATACAGATCTCTGGGTCGATCAGATGCTGTTTTAGGGGCTGGTTCATCATGCGGTCCTGTGAATTTCACGTAAGTGTCTGAATTTACTGTAATTTCTGCCAAAATGCGGCGTACACACGCGGTACACCTGATGTACACCGCGTGTACACAGGCGGCGGGCGGTGGCGAAAGCTGTCGTTAACCACCGCCCCCTGCCTCATGCCATGTGCAGCTTTACATATTCAAAATCGCCCGGTTTGTTGTCGATCCCAACCTTGGGCGGCGCGATCCAGGAGGCGTATTTGCCCGGCTCGTAGCAGGGCTTCATCAGGCTTTGGATGAAGTCGCCATCGGCATGGGTCGGCAGCCAGTCCGGCAGGCCCTTGTCGTATTCTTCGCCTGAGACCAGCGCGCCATCGGGTGTGAAGTTCCGGTTCGCGAAGACGCCGATTTTGCGGTTGAACGCCTGATGCGGAAGCTTCAGCTGGAACTCGATATTCGCCTTCTCCATGATCTTGTTCCAGCGCTTGATGCCGCCCGAGGCGTCGCGGATGTAGTCGTCGCGGAGGCGCATGTTGATGGGCAGAAAGTCCATCGATCAGGCGCTCTCGATGACCTCCAGGCCACCCATGTAAGGTTTCAGAGCATCAGGAACGGCTACAGAACCATCGGCCTGCTGATAATTCTCAAGAACAGCCACCAGCGTGCGACCTATCGCGAGGGCCGAGCCGTTTAGTGTGTGCAGAAGCTCGGGCTTTCCGGTCTCAGGGTTACGCCAACGCGCTTTCATGCGACGGGCCTGATAATCGCCGAAGTTACTGCAGGATGAGATCTCCCGATATTTACCCTGCCCTGGCAGCCAGACCTCCAGGTCGTAGGTCTTTCGTGCAGAGGCGCCCATATCTCCAGCGCACAACAATACCTTCTGATAAGGAAGCTCCAGTCGACGGAGAACTTCTTCAGCCTCTCCCGTGAGGGCTTCCAGCGCTTCCTCAGC
>CAWUIX010000346.1:0-3706 GCA_963922395.1 uncultured Rhodobacterales bacterium
CTTGCTGAATGTCCCCAGCTGGGCCATTTGAGACATTCTCTTCGCCGTACTTCATGATCTCGGCGGCTTTGCCCGCCATTGTCATGGCCAGTTTCTGTTCGCACTCGGATTTGTGCCAGTTCAATCGATCAATCTCAGGAAGCGAAACGACCATACCAAGGGCACCACCACGGGGAATGATTGTCGCTTTGTAAACGGGATCGCACTTTGGTAGCGCCATGCCGACAATCGCATGACCTGCCTCGTGGTAAGCGGTCTTCTCCTTCTGCTCCGCCGTCATGACCATAGACCGGCGCTCTGCGCCCATCATGACCTTATCCTTGGCGTTCTCGAAGTCTTCCATTGTCACGAAGCGCCGACCGACACGTGCCGCCATAAGGGCTGCCTCGTTCACAAGATTCGCAAGATCAGCACCCGAAAAGCCGGGCGTGCCACGTGCAATGATCCGCAAGTCCACGTCCGGACCAAGCGGCGTTTTCCGGGCATGAACACCCAAAATCTTCTCTCGTCCCTTAATATCAGGGTTCGGGACAGTGACCTGACGGTCGAACCGGCCCGGTCTCAAGAGTGCCGGATCCAGCACGTCACGGCGGTTGGTCGCGGCGAGGATGATCACGCCTTCATTTGCCTCAAACCCGTCCATCTCAACGAGAAGCTGGTTCAACGTCTGCTCTCGCTCATCGTTGCCGCCACCGTAGCCTGCGCCCCTGTGCCGACCCACAGCGTCGATTTCGTCAATGAAGACGATACAAGGTGCGTTCTTCTTCGCTTGCTCAAACATATCGCGCACGCGGCTCGCACCTACGCCGACGAACATTTCCACGAAGTCGGAACCGGATATCGTAAAGAACGGAACACCTGCCTCACCAGCAATCGCCCGAGCAAGGAGGGTTTTACCCGTTCCCGGCGGGCCTACAAGCAGTGCGCCTTTGGGAATCTTACCGCCAAGACGAGAAAACTTCTGCGGATTCCGAAGGAACTCTACGATCTCTTCGAGCTCCTCCTTCGCTTCGTCAATGCCAGCCACGTCATCGAATGTTACGCGACCATGCTTTTCGGTAAGGAGTTTGGCCCGAGATTTTCCAAATCCCATGGCGCCGCCTCGACCCCCACCCTGCATACGGTTCATGAAATAGATCCACACCCCAATGAGGATGATAAATGGTAGGAAGCTCATGAGCACCGTCGTGAAGCCGGATTGCTCCTGAGGGCGTGCATTCACTGTCGCGCCGTTCTCGATCAATCGATCAGTAACGTCGACCCCATCAGGCAAAATCGTAACAAAATCTGAACCGCTGCCATCGCGGAAAACGACCCGCTCCCCATCAATGGTGGCGCTGCTCACCTCGCCATTGTCGACCGCTTCGACAAAGTCGGAGAAGCTCACAGTCCGCGTCGACATATTCGACTGACCGCCCGAGAACAGGTTGAAGAGCGCCAGGATCAGCAGGAATAAGACGACCCAGAAGGCGATGTTACGTAAGTTGCCCAAGAAGATTCTCCCAACATATCGGTGCCGGCCTAGTTGAACCACGCACCCGGGACCCATCAGTTAAGATAGCTATCTCGAGAATATGTTCAATGTGGGACGAATAGGTTCAGGAACTGCTCTTTTTCCGGCACATGGAGGGTCCACCCCCCCTTTAGACCCGCGAGAGGGGCAGATACTAGTTCGTCGCCCTGCCATACCGAAGGCGAAGACATGAGTGTTTGCCGCGGCAATCCGGTTTTTCTCCATTCTGGGCAAAGGGTTATGGCTTCACCGAGCGCTTTGATGCGATCACCTCTGGCTCCAGAGCTCGATAGCTTCCATCTAGTATCCCAAGCCTGATCTGTCGGTGACGCCAGGCTTCCGACTGCCGCAAATTCTCGGGTAATGCGTACAGTTCGGGCGCCTGTAAGCACATGGCAGCCCGAAAGTGTCGCTTTGCAAGGCTCACACGCCTCCTCGACCATCCCGAGAATGCGCGCGATGGCCTCGCCGCGCGCGGGGTATTCCGTTGACCCAACCCACTGCAAACTTCGCGCAAAGATCCGGCGGCGCAGTTCCTTCGGACACGTTAGAATCGCTTCACGGTCCAATAGCACATCTCCGGTGGATGTATCGGCGTGTTCTTCGCACCATTGGCGGGCAACATGGGACAGGGCCTCACTTGCCTCTCTCAAATGCCCCGCAGTTTCGGACAGGGCCTCCACCGAGAGCCCGAGTTCAGCGAGTTGAGGCAACGCATGTCGCAGACGCGCGCGCTCAAAGGCCAGATCCGCATTCGACGGGTCCTCAACCCACGACTTATTGCGGCTCGTTAGGTACTCTCGCAGGTCCTCTCGCGAACAATCTAACAGCGGTCGAATGAAGGTCACTCCGCCCGTACGAAAGCTCGGAGACATCATAGCAAGGCCGTCCACGCCGGAAGCACGCGCAAGCCGCATTAGAAATGTCTCGGCGACATCATCTCTTGTGTGCCCAAGTGCGACGGTGCGGCACCCTTCGGAGACTGCCCACTCAGTGAGAAGAGCGTAACGAGCGCGTCTGGCCTGATCCTGAAGGTTTCCTTTGCCGTCCCAGCCTCTCCAATTGAGCGTGTAATGAGGAACGCCCAACTCCTCACAAGTCCTTGCGACGTGTCTTGCTTCCTCGGCTGCCTCTTGACGAAGCCCATGATTCACCGTTGCGCAGATTAGGTTTGAACCTCGTTCTGCTGTTAGGAGGTAAAGCAGCGCCAGACTATCGGATCCACCCGAAACCGCGACACCCAGTGGCTCGCCAGGGTCGTCGATCGGAAGAAGGCGCAAAGAGATTTCGAGACCTCTTGAAGCTACGCACAACCCATCGACACGCGCGCGACCTGCGCCTGCGTCGACGCGTCCGAATCCGGGAAACGTGTCGAAACCTCTGTCAACATAACACAAGCCTCGTTCACCTGCCCGAGACTGTCCAAGGATACTCCGAGTTGAAGCAGGGCATCTGGAGCGATGCTGCCGGTGGGGTTGCCGGAAAAACTCTCAAGGTAAGCCCTAGCGGCCCCTGACGTGTCACCAAGCGCATCCAATGAGCGTCCCCTCCAGTAATGCGCCTCTGAGGCCAAAGACCCGCCAGGGTAGCTCTCTGCAAAGGTCGCGAACTGAATGACCGCGTTCTCGTAAGAACCAGCATCATACGCGTCTCGTGCGCGATCAAAATCGGCCTGTTCGCCAATCGCAAGTTGGGCGCCCGGGCTACCTTCCTCTACTGGCGTCGGAGCCGCCAACGTCGCGTCTCCTCCGCCCAGTGTCGTGGTCTCACCCAGTTGACTGATGTCACCACCTTCGAGCTCGACCAGACGAAACTCCAGATCTCCAATCCGATTGGTCCCATCAGAGACAATCCTGTTCACTCGATTGGTGAGCTGCTCCGTTTCTGCCGTTAACCTCTGAAGCTCGCTTTCAATCGCATTAACGCGGTCAAGCGCCGAGGTCCCTTGCAGGTTGAGCGCTCCGGGACTTCCCGTTGTAGAAAGCTCCCGCTTGAGTCGCTGAACTTCGACATACAGAACAGAAAGTTCCTGCCTGATATCAGCAAGCGTCTGGTCTTGCGCGCTCGCCCCCCCAGAAATTGCAATGCTCACCGCAAAGGCCAGAACGACGCGGTTCATTTCACTCGCTTCCAGTTGCGGCGCCGAGGACAGTGACCGCGCGGCGGTTCTGCGCGTAACACGATTCTTCTGAG
>CAWUIX010000347.1:0-3685 GCA_963922395.1 uncultured Rhodobacterales bacterium
GGCGTTGTCGGAGATCGCGATGAGGATCCCGGTCCGTTCGCGGTAGACCCCGAAATTCTTTGAGCAGGACGCTGCGATGAGCATCTCCGGGACGCGCGAGGCGAGAAGGCGCGTGCCGGTGGCGTCCTCTTCTAGCCCATCGCCGAAACCCTGGTAGGCGATGTCGATCATGGGCGTTGCCCCGGTTTCCAGAAGCGTGTCGGCGACCACTGACCATTGCTCGGCGGTCAGGTTGGCGCCGGTCGGGTTGTGGCAACAGCCATGAAGCAGGACGATATCTCCGGCCTTGGCGTTCTTCAGATCCGCGATCATCCCGTCGAAATCGACGGCGCGCGTGGCGTTGTCGAAATAGCGATATTCGACCATCGGAAGGCCAAGGTATTTGATGATCGAGAGGTGGTTTGGCCACGTGGGCGAGGAGACGTGGAGTGTCACGTCGGGGTTTGCGAGGCGCGCGAGTTCAAAGGCCTGGCGGCAGGCGCCCGTTCCCCCTGGGGTCGCGGCGGAGGCCAGCCTGTCGGAGGGGACCGTATCGGCTAGGATGAGGGAGCGCATTGCCGTATTGAAAGCGCCGTCGCCGACAAGGCCCACATAGCTTTTGGTCGTCTCGACCTCCCAAAGCTTTTGTTCGGCGGCCTTAACCGAGCGCATCACCGGTGTCTTGCCGTTTGCGTCCTTGTAGACGCCGACGCCTAGGTCGACTTTTTGCTCTCGCGGGTCTTCGCGGTAGAGCTGTACGAGTTCGAGGATCTTGTCGGCAGGCTGTTCTTTGAGGTTTTCGAACATCGGATCTCTCTCAGTCAGGGATCAGCGCGAGATTGCGCGGGCGTTTCAGAACGCGGGTGAAGGTTTTGCGGTGAACCGGCTGGAAGCCGTTTTTCTGATAGGTCTGCAGGGCGCGCGGGTGGTCCAGGGTACAGGTATTGACCGTCAGCGCGCGCAGGCCCTCGCGTTCCCAGGCCATCAGGATCGCGGTGCGAAGGAGAAAGGACCCGAGTCCCTTGCCGACGGCTTCGGGGACCAAGCCGAAATAGGCGAGGTCGGTCACTTCGGCTTCACGGGCATCGAGTATGAAGAAGCCCTGGGGCCAGCCATGGGCCATCAGCGTGTAGAGGTGGACCTTTGGATCATCGAGCCAGGATTGCATCTCGCCCGGGTCCCGGTGGTGCGCATCTTCCCAGACGTAGTTCCGGCCCACAGCGTCATAGAGCGAGAGAAAGAACCAGCGGGGCGGGCTTTCCGCGTGCAAAAGTGAGGCGGGCTGGTTTGCCGGGAGGTGCGGCCAGGACCAGGTCGGGCGTTCCGTCATTTGCAGCCAAGTGACGGTGTATCCGATTTCGGTGCCTGCCGGTTGGATCGTCATCCGGTCGCGACCCGGAGATCGTTATACATGCCCCATTCGGACCAGGACCCATCGTAGAGCGCTTTGCGGTCCACGCCGAGTCGTTCGAGCGCGAGGTAGATGATCGCAGCCGTCACGCCGGATCCGCAGGTGGTGATGACTGGCTTTGCGAGGTCGACGCCTGCTGCTGCGAAAACGTCGCGCAGGGAGTTGGCGTCCTTCATTGTTCCGTTGTCGTTCAGAAGGGTGCGGTAATGGACGTTCTTTGAATTCGGGATATGGCCGGACCGCAGGCCCTCGCGCGGTTCAAGCTCTTCACCGGAAAATCGAGAGGGCGAACGTGCATCGAGGATCTCGTGGTTTGAGAGTTTCGAGGCATGCGCCACCTGAGTTACGTCGACCACGAGGTGGTTCTGGACCGAGACGGTGATGTGCCGGTCCCGCATGACAGGTGGCATATCCTCGATCGGGTTGCCTTCGGACACCCATTTGGGGAGGCCACCGTCGAGAACGGCGACGTCCGTTTTGCCCATCAGGCGGAAGAGCCACCAGACGCGCGGGGCCGAGAAGAGGCCCAGGCCGTCATAGATCACAACCTGATGCCCGTCGCCGATGCCCATGGCGCGCATCCGGCTGATGAACTTCTCCGGCGGCGGGGCCATATGCGGCAGGTTCGAGCGATGGTCACTGATTTCGTCGATGTCGAAGAATCGGGCCCCGGGAATATGGGCTGCATCGTACTCGGATTTCGGATCGCGGCCTGCGTCCGGCAGGTACCAGGAGGCATCGATGATCCTGAGATCCGGATCCTTCAGGTGGCTGGCAAGCCAGTCGGTTGACACCAGAGTCTTGGGATCATCGGCCATAAAGGATCTTTCTCGTCTAATCGATCCTTCTGCTACGCCTCTGCGCCAGTCATGGCAAGCTAGAGCTTCTTGGCAACCACAAAGTGGTTGGGCGGGGAAACGGGATAGTTTCCAGTTTCCACGATCTTAAATCCTGCGGCTTCGATGGCCTTGTCGAGTTCGGCGATACGCAGGGCGTGGATCCGGCTCTTTGGCGCTTTTCCGATCAGCCGCATGATAGCTATGACGGGTCCGAGGAAGCGGTAGTAACCTTCCCCAATACAAGGGGTTTTCGTTATCAGGGTGCCGCCAGGCTTCAGAGTGGCGGCGAGCGACCTCAGTGCTTGCTCCGGATCATCCATAAGGTGAAGCAGATTGAACCCCATCGTCACGTCGTAAGTTTCGGTCTGGAGATCCGGGTCATCGGCGCCGAGCGCCTTGAATGTGACGTTTGTCGTGCCCGCTGCGGCGGCTTTCCGTTCGCCGATCTGGACCATGCCTTCGGAAAAATCGGTGGCGGTGATGTGGCCCGCTGCGTCGGCAAGCTTGAGGGCGGTTGTGCCGGTGCCACAGCCGACCTCCAGCACTTTGTCGTCGCCGCGCAGATAGGTTCGGACCCTGGCAAGGGTGGCTTCGTAGGCGGATGTGTCACGGACGGGTTGCGCGGCGTAACGCTCGGCGATCTTGTCCCAAAAGGCGATGGTTGCGGATGTCATGTCTGTCTCCAATCGGTTGGCGTCGTCGGGAGTGCGTTCCCGGGCGCCTGTGTGTTTTTCTGATGAGCTGGACATAATGACGGGCCTTGATGAATAGAATTGCCGAAATTCGTCGATGATCTATACAAATACGCATGAATTGGGCGGCGCTGACATTCGACTGGAACCAGGTTCGGGCCTTTCTTGCAACCGCTGAGGAAGGGTCGCTTTCCGCTGCTGCCCGCGCGCTCAAGCAGTCGCAGCCAACGCTGGGCCGTCAGGTGGCTGCGTTGGAAGAGAGCCTTGGAGTTCTTTTGTTCGAGCGGGTCGGGCGGAGCTTGTCGCTGACACCCACGGGGCGGGATCTTCTGGAGCATGTGAAGGCGATGGGAGATGCGGCGGAGCGTATCTCGCTGGTTGCGTCCGGGCAGAGCCAGACGATCGAAGGGAAGGTCTCCATCTCGGCCAGTGACGCGATGGCGGCGTTTATTTTGCCGCCCTGCCTGTCGACGCTAATGCTTAAGGCGCCCGGAATCGAGGTGGAGGTAGTCGCGTCCAATGCGCTGAGCGATCTTCAGCGGCGAGAGGCGGATATCGCGATCCGTCACGTGCGGCCGGAGGCGCCGGAGCTTTATGCGAAGCTTTTGTCCGAGGAGACGGCGCACTTTTATGGGGCCACCTCCTATCTGGATCGGCGGGGTCGGCCTGTGTCACAGGCGGATTTTGCACAGCATGATGTCTTCGGGTTCGCAGATCCCGAGCGCACGGTGGCGGAGTTCGGGAAACGCGGCCTCAACCTGGAG